>CAZKAQ010000074.1:13842-17942 GCA_964550655.1 uncultured Granulosicoccaceae bacterium | reverse complement strand
AATGCAGACACAAGAGCTAAATCCACAGGTCGCCTCATGAATAATGCAGGCTAGTGCAAGCTGCTTCTGCAGGACTGTTAATCAAATGAACAATGAATGGACCCCCAGCCAGCGCTATCCTGATCCGTCAGTGGTCTGCATTAGCGATGCGTTTGAAAAATATGTTTTGAAGCTTGCTAAAGTGGAGCGTCTGGCCACGGATTTTAGATGGTGTGAAGGGCCGGTCTGGTTAGGAGATCAACGGGTTTTACTCTGGAGTGATGTGCCGGGTAACGTCCAGTATCGTTGGGACGAACAGAGTGGTCAAACCAGTATCTACAGAAATCCATCTAATAACAGCAATGGAAATACACGTGACCGTCAGGGGCGATTAATCACTTGTGAGCATCTTACCAGGCGAGTGGTCAGAACAGAAATTGATGGTACACACACGATTCTGGCAGACAGTTTTGATAGTAAGCCGCTTAATTCTCCTAACGATGTTGTTTGCAAGTCTGATGGATCAATCTGGTTTACTGATCCGGTGTTTGGCATTCTCGGTCACTACGAAGGTGACAAGGCGACACCGCAACTCGAATCAAATGTCTACCGGGTAGACGCCGATGGAAAAATATCTGTAGTAGCAGAAGGTATCAATCAACCCAACGGCTTGGCTTTCTCACCGGATGAATCAATTTTATATATTGTTGAGTCCGGAAGTGTGCCAAGAAATATATTGGCGTTTGACGTGCAGACAAACAGTACAGAAATCAGTCTGGTAAATAAAAGAATCCTGATCGACGCCGGACCCGGCACACCGGATGGATTCCGGCTCGATATCGACGGTAATCTGTGGTGCGGCTGGGGCATGGGAGAACATGCACTTGACGGTGTGCATGTTTTTGATCCGAACGGTACATTGATAGGTCGTATTGACTTATCAGAGCGTTGCTCGAATGTCTGCTTCGGTGGCCTGCATAGAAACCGATTGTTTATGGCTGCAAGTACCTCTGTCTATTCGTTATACGTCAATACTCAGGGTGTTGCGGGTGGCTAATCCAGTTGGGGTTAAGCTCTTATAAAAATACACTGAGGATTTTGCAGATTTCACGGACTTAGCCATGGATGTGGGACGAGTTAAGTTTGCAGCCATCATGCGTGTTTTTTGACGTAGTGCCGTCAGATTGGCAGCATGGTCAGCGTCTAATTTCCTGCTCGCCGAAAGTTCAGATCGAACATCCCATTGACACATCTGTCGCTGAATTGACATCTGAAAACTGATCTTCATTTGTCAGGGTGAAATTTCTCCGGAGTTGTCAGTTTGCTGTTGTTGGCTGGCTTTCAAGTGTTACCGGTTAATGGTTTGTTGTGAACCTTGTGCCGGAGTACACGATGATCTGTATTGTGTGGTTGCTACGTAGTAAAACAGTACCTGTCTTGAGGATATCCGCAGAGGATATGGCATATAACTCTGAATTTGCGGGCTTTCACAGCGGATTTAAATCTATCAACAGGTAGGCTCAGATCGAGAATTGATCCTGAGTAAACGCCGCATTAATTATTGTAGTTGTTATACCAAATGTAACCGGGAATCTATTTAAGTATTAGAGCCAGGAACCGGATGTAGTCAGGGTTCTACGTGAATAAAACCCGGCATAAACGAGGCACAGTAGTTGCACTGACTACTTCTTTAAACTCAGAAGCGCACTCGACATGAGATTAGCAGCTTTAACAATCCTATGTGCTCTTCTGGCCGTAGTTTACTGGTTCGGTGTAGAGGTGTATTCCGAAAAGATCGAACACGATATCGCAACTCGCACTCAACAGGAGTTGGAAAACCACCGCGTTGACATTCCTGACATTGATCGATTGGTTGACGGCAGAGACGTTTCGGTTACGGGTGAAACTATTTCAGAAGTGGCACGAATCGATGCGGGAGTCGATACGTTAAATGTCTGGGGCGTTCGTGCGCTTAAGAATGATATTCAAGTTAATGAACCTGAGGTACAGTCATTCTATTTTCAGGCAGATCATCTGTACCCGGATCTGACTATGACTGGCTCGGTGGGTGAGCCAGCCTACGACAAGGTGATTAATATTTATCAGGCGCTGCCACCGGAATCTACTGTCGATTTCAGTGGACTGCAAACTGACGGTCCCGAATTGTCCGGAAGCCCTCGCATTATCGAAACCGGAATTGCAGCTGTCACACAATTGAATCCAGGTCAGCTTATTGTCACTGATGAGAAGTTTATTCTCGAAGGCGTGGTTAATTCGCTTGATCGAAAGAAAACAGTTGAACAACTTATTGACGTTCGGCGCTCTGAAATTGAACCGCTGGAAATTAGCGTAAACATCACAGTAGATGCGCCTGGATTGACACTCGCCTGTCAGGAGGGCATCAGTAATGTGTTATCTGACAATGTACTTAACTACGCAGTTGATCACTATCAGATTCTTGATCAGCACAACGATGTATTGAGCGCCATGACAGACACTGTACTGGGTGTTTGTCAGGGTCAGATAAGTTTAGTCCTCGTGGAAGGACATGCGGATTACACGGGTGGGGCAGGATATAACCAGGGGTTGAGTGAACGCCGCTCCGGGACAGTTAAAGATAATCTCATCAAGCGTGGTGTACCTTCGGAGCTGGTCAGTGCCTTTGGTTACGGTGAATTCAGACCAATAGCCAGTAATGAAACGATTGAAGGTCGTGCGATGAATCGACGAACAGAAATCTATCTTTTGACTCAAGACCAGATAACCGGGAATACAGTTCCTCAGATTAGTCGTGGCGAAGAATAACCAAGGTATTAGAAGAAAATGTCATATTTAATAACGCAAATTCTGTTGTTGCTGGTACTCGCCACGTTGCTTGGTTTGGGGATTGGCTGGATTGTTCGAGCGATAGGCGCCAGCCGCCGCGAGAAGAGGCTAAGCGACGAGATCAATAGAACCAGTGAGCAGATTCCGCCGCTGAAAGAGGCACTGTTTGCAGCTGATAGTGCGACAAGAAATCAACAAGAGACGATCTCGGCATTGCGCTCAAAGCTTGACGAGCGCGACAGTGCACTCAACGATGCGGAAATCACACAACGTGAGATAGAGCAACAGAGAGACAGCATTGAAAATCAGGTCGGTTTGGTCAATGCCGAGCTGAAAAAAGCCTGGGCCACAGCAGATTCTAATGAGCAACGAGTGCAGGAACTGCAACAGGAAATGGAGTCTGAGAAAGAGCGGCTTCGTGCAGAACTTAACGCCAGAATGGAAGCACTGGAAGCGGCTTCAATCAGAAGTGACCAGCTTAACTCCGAGATCGACCGACTAAAAGGCTCCGGTGATGAGAAGAGCGATGAAATAGAAAATCTTCACCTCGACCTCTCCAATGCAGAGAACGAGAAGAAAGAGCTGGAACAGGAAATTGGTCAGTTAAAACAAGCGCTGCATGAAACCGAGCAGGAGATGGCTGATCGCACTGCTGACTTAAATGAGGCGCTTGCACAAGAGAAGGATGCGCTATCTGAATCACGTGAAGCTGCTGCACGTAGTGAAGCCAAGCTTGAAATGCTGAATGAACAGCTTCGGGACCGGGCATCTGAGTTGGCAAGGCTTGAAGAGCAGACAAAAAAGCAATACGAGACCATCGGTCATCTACAGCGTCAGTACGAACTGGCTCAGAATGATAAGGCGAGTGCGGACACTGAAAGCGCACATATGGTTCAGGCTCTCGAGAAAGACATAGGCGCATATAAAAAGCAGGCTGAAGCAGCAGAGAATAAAGTTCTGGAAGATGCGAAACAACGCGAGCAGTTGCAGGAGGACACTCGCCGTTTGCAGGAAGAGTTGCGTGCTGCAAAGCAGGATGCCAATGACCGTGAAGTAGCATTGGTTGCCGAACTGGCGGAACAAAAGGCTGCAGCAAAGAAAGCAGAAGAAGAGAAAAATGCTGCAAAAGCAGAGATAGAGGAAAAGACTCGCAATCTCGAGAAAACAACGAACGACGCGCAGGAACAAAAAGTTAAACTGGCGGAGTTAAAGACGGCCAATGATCAGTTGCTTGACAAGGTGGCGGAACAAAAGGCTGCAGCAAAGAAAGCAGAAGAAGAGAAAAATGCTGCAAA
>CAZKAQ010000074.1:0-13742 GCA_964550655.1 uncultured Granulosicoccaceae bacterium | reverse complement strand
AAACTGGCGGAGTTAAAGACGGCCAATGATCAGTTGCTTGACAAGGTGGCGGAACGCGAGCAAACGCTTGCCAAATCTACCGATACCAATGTACAGGACAACAAAAGACTAAAGAAAGAGCTTCAGGATCTAAAACAGCAACTGAATGATGTCAATTCTGATGTTAAAACACAGTCGCTGCGTATTGAGGGAAGAGATCAGCAACTGTCTGAGCAAAAGGAAGCGCTCAATAAAGCCGAAATTCTGGTGCGCGAAAAAGAGAAACTCATAAGCAATCTTGAAAAAGAACTGACTGATAACAAAGAAAAACAGGCTGCTGTAGCCAAAGAAGCTACGGACCTGAAGAAGGCTGTTAAAGAGCTCAACAACGAACAGAAAAGTGATGGTACTGAGCTGGTGAAACTTACCAGCAGTTTGGAATCTTTAGAGAAGACTAACGCGCAGACTCTAAAAGAGAAAGACAAGATACAGGAAAAACTTGACTCACTGAAAGAGAAGCTTGCTGACGAAAAAAGCAACAAACGAACTGTAGAGGCAGACTTACGCAAAACTCAGAATCAGTTCGAGAAATCACAGCAGAAAATAGATGAACTGAAAGATGCGTTAGTTGAATCCCGCTCTGCGGAGAAAGTACTGGGCAGTAAGGTTGATGCACTTGAACATGAAAGAAATGAGCTTTTAAAAGCTCAAGAGAAAAAAGACCTTGAGATCGCCAAGGCGGCGGAAAAAAGTAAAGAGGATAACGGTCAGGTAGAAGCTCAGGTTCAACAGTTGCAGGCTGCCGCTGCTGAAGACCAGAAAGCTGCAGCGATGGCGCAGGCCAAACATGAACAAGCTCTGGAAAAACTCGAAGCAGCTAAGCAACAGGTTGTCGAACTCAAGAGTGATCTGGCTGAGGCAGATAAGTCTGGCAAAAAGATGCTTGAAGCTAGCAAGGCGCAGGAGAAAGCTATTGCGGAGCTTGAGCGAGAAGCTGGCGAGGCTGTCAGGCAGGCAAAGAAAAACGAAAAACTGCTGGAACAAGCGGTTCGCGAAAAAGAGCAGACCAATAAAAAGTATGAGGCTGCGCAAGCTAATGCATCCGCTGATCAAAGTCAGTTGAAAGCGTTAAACGCAGAGAATAAGAGTATTCAGGCGAAGCTGGATAAAGCACAGGAAAAAGTAGAGCAGCTAACACAGTCGCTCAATGATGCAAAGCTGAGTGATCAAGGTAAGGCAGGCAAGATAGATACACTTGAGAAAGCACTGGACGAAAACCTGCGTGCGCTGAATGACATTAAAGCGGCGAAAAATAAAAGTGATAGTGAACTGGATAAACTCAAGCGCGATCTGCTTAATGCTGAGAAAAAGCAGGCGGAAACACTCGCTAAACTTGAGAGTGGCAATGCGCAGATCCGGATGATGGACCGTGACCTTAAAAAAGCCAATGCATCAAATGACAAATACAAGCAAAAAATTGATGGTCAGGACGAAAAAATAAGCGAGGGATCCCGGGAACGCGACAATCTTGAAAACCAGATTGGTGCTCTACAGGAACAACTCAAGAAATTATTGGCTAAGCATAGTGATCTTAAGAAAGATCATAACGATCTACAGCAGGATGCAAGTAAGAACGAGAAAACGTGGACTGAAACTATCCATCAATATCGCTCAATTGAGGCAGAGCTGCGTGCCCACATCAGGAAGCTTGAGCAGATGGTGGCAAAGGAACTTCGTCATGCCCGCCAGGGTTTACTTAGCCGTATCGGTGATATGGAAGCGACTTTGGCAGAAGAACGAATGCACTCGGATCGATTGGATAAAGTTGCAAACGAAAACACCATGACTATTGTGAAAACAAAAGCTTCGTAGTTTTAAGAACTGAGTATCTGTAACCGGGAAACAGGTAACTGTTTCCCGGTTGACGTTTTGCAAGCGCCGGAACGTGCACTGTCATATTCAGCGATCACTTTGAATACTGTTGCAACTTGTATCAAAGCACTCGAAAAAAAACTGACGGCAGCTCAGCTGCAAGTCGATTTATCGCCCCCAAAGATCTACCCTCTACACTGCGCTTTAATAAGTTGACCGTCCCGTCAGCAGTGCTTCTTTACGGTGCCACGCCCGGTAACCTGGCTACGTTCAGTACGGGTTGAAAGAAAGATAGCGTTTGAACAGAAGCCGGCAACCTGTTGCCGAGTTGTTACCCGGCCCGTACAGCAGACACTCCAAAACCATTTTTTTCTTGTGCAGTCATTGCATCAAGTGTATCGATCTAAATGATTGATGTGATCGATACGTGGTGTTGTTTCAACATATAGTGAAACGTAGTAGACTCGGGGCTAGTGAATTAAAACAAGATATTTCGTATTAACGAGAATCCGTGAACGACGCCAAATTGAAAACTGCACCTGAAAAGACGCTCAAGGTCAGTATCTGGCGTGGTATGGAAGACGGTTCCTTCGTAGACTATGAAGTGCCGCTGCGTGCCAATCAGACTGTGCTGGATATTGTCACTGAGGTGCAGCAAAATCAGGAGCCTGATCTGGCCTATCGTTTTGCATGTCGGGTGGGTGTTTGCGGCTCTTGTGCAATGACAGTAAACGGCAGGCCGTGCTGGACCTGCCGGTCTCATGTGAACGATGTCATTGATGGTGATCGCCTGGTATTGGAGCCGTTGCGTAGCCACCCGCTTATTCGCGATCTGGTAGTAGATCTCGCGGCCTTCTTCGACACCTGGAAAAACTCGGGCGCTGTATTTAAGTCCACAGCAACTCGGCTGGATAAACCTGCGAATATCACAGCAGATGAACCAGCGCGTAAAAATGCAGATGCCGGAATCGAGTGTATTAACTGTGCTGTTTGTTATAGCGCGTGTGACGTGGTTGCATGGGATAAAAATTATCTTGGTCCTGCCGCATTGAATCGTGCATGGACATTAGTTAATGATGTCAGGCATGGGGAACGCAAAGAGACCTTAAACAAAGCACTGGGTGATGGCGGTTGTGGCTCCTGTCATAGCATGTCTAACTGTACAAGAAGTTGTCCGGTCGGGTTAAGCCCTTCAGCCGGCATTGCCGGTCTGAAGAAGATGGCACTTCGTGGCTTGCCGGACATCGATAGTCACAGGGTTTATAGCCTGGGGGCGGAAAAGCCGTGACGCTGGTTCGCCGGCTGTTTGTAGCACAACGATATAGTGCAATGTTGCTCGCACCATTGGTGCTGATTCATTTAGCGTTGATTATTTTCGCAGTCAGATCCGGGCTTACCGCTGAAGAAATTCTGTCGCGTACTCGCGGTAGTACGCTGTGGTTTGTTTTTTACACCGTATTTGTTTTGACTGTGACAGTTCATGCGCCTATCGGTTTACGCAATTTGTTTAATGAGTGGACGCGCCTGTCGCCGACGGTGGTAAACATTATATGTGTTGCTTTGGGTGCGTTGATGTTGGCTACCGGTCTTCGTGCTGTTTTGGCGGTAACCTGATATGAGAGCTGCCCGTCGTTCACGTAATCAGACCGGAACCAGATCAATGCGCACCCATAAAAGCTATTTTGCTTTTATCGGGCACAGGGTATCGGGACTGGTACTGGCGCTTTTTCTGCCGCTACATTTTCTGGTGTTAGGGCTGGCACTTGAAGGCACCGATCCACTCAACCGGTTTCTCGCTTTCAGTGAGCTGCCTCTGGTCAAGGCAGCCGAGTGGGGTTTAGTGGTTCTGTTATCAACGCATCTTTTATTTGGCATAAGAATACTTATGCTGGAGTTGACTGACTGGCCTGATACCAATGATGGCCGGACCGGCTGGATTATTCCCTCTGCGATTGCAGCGCTGATCGTCGGATTTATTTTCCTGTTGCAACTGTAGAGCCGGATGAGCACAGCCATAGATACTTATCAGACCGACGTATTGATTCTCGGCTCTGGTGGTGCCGGATTGTTTGCTGCACTGCATGCAAAACAAGCCAATCCTGATCTTGATATTACAATCGCTGTAAAGGGACTGCTCGGTAAGTCAGGTTGTACTCGCATGGTGCAAGGCGGGTACAACGTAGCTGTCGCGTCAGGTGATTCTATCGAGCGTCACTTCATGGATACCATTGTTGGTGGCAAGTGGCTGCCTCGTCAGGATATGGCGTGGCAACTGTGTGTTAAGTCGATTGAACGAATTCAGGAACTGGAAAACGAGTTAGGTTGTTTTTTTGATCGCAACAGCGATGGTACTTTGCATCAGAAAGCATTTGCCGGACAGAGTTTTGACCGCACTGTACACAAAGGCGATTTAACCGGTATTGAAATTATCAACCGTCTGATGGAACAGGTAAACGCCGTTGAGGTCAATCGGCTTGAGGAGCACCGTGCTATTGAGCTGATTCCGGCGCGTGACCGATCCGGTATCGCAGGTGTTTTGCTTATAGACATGCGCACTGGTGCATACTGTTTTATAAAAGCCAAAGCAGTTTTACTTGCCACCGGTGCCGGCCCGACTATGTATCTGTATCACACACCGTCTGGTGATAAATCCTGTGATGGTCTGGCAATGGCACTGCGTTATGGTCTGACACTGCGTGATATGGAAATGGTGCAGTTTCACCCGACGGGTCTGCTCGGCGGTCGAAATACCCGCATGACCGGTACTGTACTGGAGGAAGGTCTGCGCGGCGCGGGTGGTTATCTGCTCAATGGTGATGGTCATCGCTTCATGAAGGATTATCATGACGATGCGGAGCGAGCCACACGTGATATTGTCTCACGTGGTATCTACGCCGAGATGCGACGTGGCAACGTTACATCGATGGGGGGCGTGTACATAGAGATGGCCCATCTCGACCCTGAAAACGTCAGGAAGCGCTTCCCGGGCATGGTCAGACGCTGTGCTGATTGCGGGTTTGATCTTGCGGCTGGCAGAGTTGAAGTTGTGCCGACAGCACACTACATGATGGGTGGTATTGAGTGTGGTATTGATACCGCTTCTGCTTCACCTGGCCTGTACATCGCAGGCGAGGATTGCGGTGGTGTTCACGGAGCGAATCGTTTGGGCGGAAACGGTGTTGCAAACTCCACGGTCTATGGTGGCATTGCCGGTGATTCAATGGCAGCATATGTAAAAACCAATCAACATTTTAAGGACGAAGATCAGTCTGTCATTGAACAAGGTATTGCAAGAGCTGAAATGCCGTTTGGCAAAACGCCTGAAAGTTTACCGTCACTACGCGACAGTCTATACCAGACCATGTGGGATAAAGTCGGTATTCTGCGCAATGAAAAAGATTTGCAGTCTGCAACAGCGGAGCTTAACTCGCTACACACAGGTTTATATGATACTGGCTTGAAGGATGGTCAGCGTGCCTTTAACCTGACATGGCACGACTGGCTGAATATGCAAAGTCTGTTTGATATCAGTAAGGTGATCACCGCCGCGTCACAGGCGCGCAATGATTCGCGCGGCGCTCATTACCGCGAAGATCATCCGCAGACCGGTGATCTGAATAGTACCTGTTTTATTCGAACATCGGGTACTGTTGATAATCTGGTCACTGAAACAGTGCCGGTAGACTTCAGTATTGTAAAGCCCGGGGAGTCTCTGATCGATGATGAGGCCAGCGTACCGCCATCGGTCGCGTAAATGCTATAAACGGTTAAACCATTATGATTAACGCAGAAAATATAGAAGCCGCCGGCTATGAGATAATGAGAAAAGCCGCCATTGATATCCCTGATGATTATCTCAACGGTATCAAAGCAACTCAGAAACAAGAGCAGAACACGCTTTCCGGTTATGTGATCAAAACAATGATTGATAACTACGAGGCAGCTACTGAAGACCGGCGCCCGATGTGTGCTGATACCGGCCTGCCACGCTATTATGTAAAGATTGGCGACAACGCACCACTGAGTGGCGGGTTTACCGGCATTGAAAGAGCGTTGCGTTCAGCTACCGCGAGAGCTACCACAGATGTGCCGCTGCGACCGAACAGAGTTCACCCGCTATGGCGCACAGAGCATAATAATAATGTCGGTATTAATGCGCCTGAAATCGAATGGTCTTTTGAGCCGGATGTTGACTGGGTGGATGTCACAACAGTACACAAAGGTGGATTGTTCGGCACTGATTACCGCATGTTGTTTCCGGGTGATGGCATAGATGGCATTAAACGTTTTTTTCTCGATACAATGATTGCGTTTGGTAAGCGAGGTCTGTGTTGTCAGCCGGCAATTGTGGGTATTGGTATTGGCGGTTCTAAAGATACCTGCATGCAGCTTGGCAAACAGGCAGCCTGCCTGCGTTCTGTAGGTGAGCTAAATCCTGATAAAAAGATTGCAGAGCTCGAAGAAGAACTAATGAAAATAGGCAACAACATTGGCATGGGGCCAATGGGTTTTGTCGGCTCATCCATGGTGGTTGATTGTCATATCGAAGTCGGCTACACCCATACCGGTGGTATGCCAGTGAGTGTTCATACTTTTTGTTTGTCATCGCGGCGTGCCACCGCACGCCTGCACGCAGATGGCAGTATTGAATATCGTACCGATCCAAGGTGGTTTACGCCTTACATGCGCAGAGAGACAGTAGAATGGTCGACGACAGTCAACAACTAAAAGAAGTTGAGCTTACGCTGCCTGCGACGGCTGAGGCAATAGCAGAGCTCAGGCCCGGTAACATTGTATTTCTGACCGGTGTCGTTTATACCGCACGTGAAGGGGTTTACGATCGTGTGCTGAGTGACGGTGTGGCGCTTCCAGATGGTTTGCAGAAGGTAAGTAACGTCAACTTTCATTGTTCACCGGCGGCTTCACCGCAGGCAGATGGAAGCTACAGCGTAGGCGGTGTTACTGCAACTGCGAGCTTCCGTTTTTCCAAATACATGGCGCAGTGGCTTGATCTGACTCAAACCAAAATTGTCATCGGTAAAGGTGGCATGTCAAAGAAAGACTATGAAACCATCTTTGCCCCGCGTGGTGCTGTTTATCTGACCACAGTGGGCTATGGCACCGGTGCATTGCTTGGCCGCGGTGTCAGGAACGTACGTGATGTACACTGGCTGGATGATCTGGGTATTGCGCAGGCTATGTGGTTGTTCGAAGTAGAGAAGTTCGGCCCTTTTATTGTTGATAGTGACCTTGACGGCAATTCCCTGTTTGCAGCACAGGGTGAACTGGTGAATCAGAATATAGACTCATTATATGACGGTCTCAAAAAGCCAGCCTTACATCGCTATGGTGAAACTGATGATCGGACTGATGAGTTAATGTAGCTCGCTATTTCATGAATAGTCCGGCTTAGACAAGCAATTCTTACCTGCAGTGATAATATAGTGCAAAAATTTGCAGATTCAGGATTTGAGGCAAGGGTAATGACTAACAATACAGAGGCTTTGGCCGTTGCCGAAAAATTCCTTGATGAGATGATCGCAGCGGATGCAGCAAATGACTACGAGGCTTTTATCAGGCCGTTTGTTGTAGACGAGGAGTTCACCAGAGAAAAATTCGAAGCTGATGTTGCCGAGATGCAGGCGGCCATGGGTGAATACAAGAGCCGTGAATATCTGGGCTCGTTAAAAGGTAACGACACGGATCACAAAGACAGTCTCAGATTTGTTTGGAAGGGCTTCTATGAAAAGGAAGAAGCATTGATGGTGGTCGGTATCTGTCAGATTGACGGTGACTGGTTTGCAATTGAAGGTATGTGGCACTAATGCGATTCGATTTAATACCCAATTTCAGTCCGGGTGAAACCATTCCCTGGCAGCGTTCACTTGAGATGATGCGTCAACAAACCGGTCTTGCCGAGCAAGCGGGTTTTACAACAGCATGGTTTACCGAGCATCATTTTGCTCACAATGGTTACATGAATGCACCACCAAACCCGATTCAAATGTGCACACATATGGCGGCGGTGTTTGATAAAATCAGGGTCGGTACCTGTCCTGTGGTACTACCTGACTGGCATCCGCTGCGTGTCGCAGAAGATGTTGCTATGCTCGATAACATGTCTCTCGGGCGGGTTGACTTCGGTGTCGCCAAAGGCATCAACGAGCGTGCAACCATTCAGTTTAATGTAGATGGCGACCGCCGCGACAACGACAAAGTCATGCGGCTTTATCTTGAGTCGCTATCAATAATTTTAAAAGCCTGGACTAACGAAGCTTTTACTCACAAAGGTGAGTTTTATCAGTTTCCGGTACCGGGCTGGAAGGAAGGTAATCGCTTTTTCGAGCCACTTGACCCGCGCTATCATGATGAAGATGGCGAGTACAAAGCCATGTATGTTCATCCTCGACCTTTTCAGGACCCGCATCCACCTGTATGGCTAATGTCCAATGCGCCGCCTGCACATGATATTGCCGGTGCACAGGGACAAGGGGTTATTTCCATGGCGTCAGCGCCGAAACGCACACTTGCGTGTTGGGAACCTTATCGGGAGTCGTACAGTAAGCTTAAAGGGTTTGATGCAAAACTCGGTGAGGGTGTCGGAGTCTGTGTGGCGTTTTATGTCGGTGAGAGCATGCAGGAGGCAACAGACACTATCAGGCCCGCTATTAACGCTTACTACGAATTTCTGGGTGGCTCGCGCCCTGCAGGAGAATGGACAAAAAACGGCTATCTCGATATCGGTGAAGAAATGACAACAGAAGATGAGAACGCTGACTGGTTTGATTTTCTGAACAAACGCGGGATCATTGTTGTTGGTGATGCAGAGTTTGTCGCTGAGCGATTCAGAGAGCGTCAGGCAACAACAGGGCTCGATCACCTGGTATTAATGCAACAGTATACCGGTGTTCCCTACACTAAAATTCTTGCCAGCTGGGATCGCTTGTTTGAACAGGTTGTGCCGCAATTTGGTACCTTGTCTATTGCTCAATTAAGAGAAAATGATGACAAGAGCAAATGAGTTGTCCGACAATGCTTGAGATATGGGGCAGGCCGTATTCATCGAATGTCATACCGGTCATCTGGGCTGCCAATGAGTGTGCGGTTGAATACAAACTTAAACTGGCAGGTGGCAGTTTCGGTCAGACGGATACGCAGGCGTTCGGTGAAATGAATCCTAATCGGCTCATACCTGCTATCCGTGACGGTGATTTCGCCTTGTGGGAATCGCATGTGATTGTGCGTTATCTATGCAGCGCATACGCTGCCGGCACTTTGTATCCTGAAGATCTTAAGCTGCGTGCAGTCGCTGATCAATGGATGGAGTGGAGCGGTACCCGTGCGTTTCCTCCGGTGATTCAGTTGTTCTTTGCCACTGTCCGTACAGAGCCCGAAGCACGTGATCCGGCAAAGATAAAATCTCTTGCAGATGAAGCAGCCGATGTACTGGCAATACTGGATTCGCATCTGGCCCGGCAACCTTATGTAGCAGGCAATGAATTTACCATGGGTGATATACCCCTTGGCGCTGTAGCTTACCGATACTTCAATGTTGAAGTAGCACGACCTTCTCTGCCAAATATAGAAGCGTGGTATCAGCGCTTGAGCGAGCGACCGGCATATAAACAACACGTGATGCGTTTTTTTGGAACCACTCCGGCACAATGGCAGGCGCTTGAAAAGGCCTGTGCCTCGGAAGGAGAGTAGGCAATGATTGATCATCTGACATTTCATGAAAAATTCAGTGCGCAGGAATTTGAACAGCAGTACAACCTGCGCCTTGGCAGACCGGACTATGAACAGACGGTTATTCCCGGCTGGCTAAAAGACAGTGAATCTGCCAGAGAAAATCTCGACTGTAAGCTTGATGTTCGCTATGGCGATGGTGAAAAGCAAAAGCTTGATGTTTTCAGCTGTGGTGATTCAAGTGCCGCCACATTGCTCTATTTCCATGGCGGTTACTGGCAACGTGGTGATAAATCTATCTATAGTTTTATTGCCACACCGTTTGTTGCGGTGGGAATCAATGTGGTTGTCGTCGGTTATGATCTGTGTCCGGACGTCACATTGACTAAAATTTCAGACGAAGCACGTGAAGCGGTCGCCTATGTTTATTTGCATGCAGAAGAACTCGGTATAAACAAAGCGCGAATATCAGTAATGGGTCATTCCGCCGGTGGCCATATTACAGAGATGCTGATGGGTACGGACTGGCCTGCGTATAACAACAAGCTACCGGCTGATCTGATCAAAGCGGGTATTCCCGTGTCACCGCTCAGTCTGCTTGAGCCGGTGCGTCGAACAGAAGGCCTGAATTCGGGTATTCGAATGGACGAGGCAGAGGCGGAGTCTCAAAGCCCGATGCTCAATCATCCGCCTGTGACAAACGCGCCACAACTGGTGGTTGTTGGTGGCGGTGAAACGGATGAATTTCATCGTCAGGCACAGATGTACTACGATGCCTTTAATACTGCTGATCGCAGCATGGAGTTATACCATGTGCCGGATGTTGATCATTTTGATGAGCTTAATGTACTGGTTAACCCGCAAAGTCCGTTCTTCAGCAAAACACTGGCTTTAATCAGCTAGCCTGCATTATTCACAAGGCGACCGACTAATTTTAGTTTCTGCCTATAAACATAGAGTTTGGTAGTCTTTTGGCAATGTTTCTATTTTACATGCTGTCTATTCGACACCAGAAGCCATTATCGCGTCACATCTCGCCCGATCCCCCTCGTCGCGTGGCAGGCCACGCTTCTCAGGCGATCGGGCGACCTGTTTAGCGATAATGATTCTGGGTGCCGAATCCTCATGAATAATGCAGGCTAGAAAAACTGTTTAAAAATTTGAGAAAAATACTATGACTGATGTCTCACGTGATCTTGTCGATGCGGTTGGTGATGCTTTTAACAGTAACGATATAGATGCAGTTATGCAGTATTTTGCCGACTACGCAATTTTTGATCATGCAGCCGGGCCGGATATTCACGGAAAACGTTTTCAAGGCAAGGATGCTATTCGTGGTGTGTTTGCAGGCTTGTTTGAAAATGTTGAGACTGTACACTGGGAAACGCTCGACTGTCATATTGCAGGCAACAAAGCGTACTGTGAGTACCGAAGAACAGCAAAGTTAAAATCCGGTGAGGAGCAGGAGTTCCTGAGCGTAGATATACCGACTTATTACAACGATTTGATTGTACATAAAGATACTTATTATAAAAACCGTACTGCCGGGTAAGGCTGGTCAGGAAAGAAAAACCTATGTACCGATCAAGCGATGGTAAAACCCGTGATCTTGTTTCAAGTATTCCAGGTGCCGGGTGGGACTTTGCCTTAAACCGACACCCTTACCACGAAATAGAGCGCCCGTTCGGCCCTCACTATTGTGTGTATAACCGCAGGCTCATGGCGTGCTGCTTCGACAAACTCTCAACGGTGGACGGCTACTGGGGTTTGCGCCAAAGCGCTGCAGTATTAAACACTGGTGAATTCCCTTTGCAGTTTGAAGGTGCGGATGCAGAAAAACTAATGGATCTGTTGTTTACTAAAGATATCACCAAAGTAAAGCCCGGCAGATGTGGCTACGGTTTGGCGTGTTTTGAAGATGGAGGTCTGTTGGTAGATGGAATTCTTCTGCGTCTGTCAGAACAGAAATTCTGGTACGCTCAGGCAGATGGTGACTTCTATAGCTGGGCCCGAGCCCATGCCAAAGACTTGGATGTTTCAATTACTGATCCGCGAGTATTTGTGTCTCAAATGCAGGGGCCTAAGTCGCTTGAGATACTCGCAGCAGCTGCCGATGACGGTATGCCTGAACCGTTTAATTATTTCGGAATAGCCAAGGTACGTTTCGGCGGGCAGGAGGTTGTGATTACTCGCACCGGTTATACCAACGAACTTGGTTGGGAGTACTACACAGAGCCACATCACGACGCACAGGCATTGTGGTCGCACCTTAAAGCTGCCGGTGAGCCATTCGATATGCAATTATTCGGACTTGATGCAATGCATATACGCAGAATAGAGGCAGGTATTCTTAACGCAGGTTCTGATTTCAATATGACGACGACACCGTTTGATGTAGGGCTTGGTCAGTTTGTCGATATGCACAAGCCGGATTTTATTGGTAAGTCTGCATTGAAAAGCGCCAGTACACAGACAAGACTCACAGGATTGCTGTGCGAGGCGGAACCGCACATTGGTGCAGAAGTTCGTATTAATAGCAAACGGGTAGGGCAGGTGAGCGCAGGTGCAATATCGCCATACTTGAAAAGTGGCATCGGAATTGCCCTGCTCGACACGTACGGTCTTGAGGCTGGTGTCAAATTGACCATCGGTTGCATAGATGGTGAGTACCATGATGGAGAACTTGCTGCATTACCTTTATACGATAAGGCATGCGATATACCGCGCGGTAAGCTGGTTGATATCCCGGTACGGAGTTAAAATAAGCTAACTGTGTCGCCAGATAAAATTCCAGCAGCAGATGGTCGCTTGAACACTGTAAAATGTGGCCTGATGAAGCTTTTAAACGGGCCCGGAGTTTGATGAAATAATCGCATCGGTTACTGTTTTATGGTTAGCAGCCCTCCTCACCAGCTATGGTGTTACGTATTGGTATGGCTTGTTGTAAGCAATTGATACACCTATACAGTGCCGCAGGGGAATCTGTTACTGTTCCGGATTGGACTAATCTGTTTTTTAACTGCTTTTTCAGCACAGGACCACTGCTTCAATGTTTTCGATGTTGATACTGTTCTTTGTTCTCTCAATCGTTTTTTCTTTTCTGTGCTCTATCTGGGAAGCTGTGCTGCTCAGTATAACGCCTGCCTACACACAACAACTGGTGCAGCAAGGCGGTGAGCCCGGCGAATCATTGCAGGCCTTCAAGGAGAACATCGACAGACCCCTGGCGGCCATTCTCACACTCAATACCATTGCTCATACTGTCGGCGCAATTGGCGTAGGTGCACAGGCCAGTCGCATTTGGGGTGTTTCTTTTATGGCGAGTGTCTTTGTACCCGTTGTGATGACGCTGGCTATTCTGCTGTTGTCCGAGATTATACCCAAGACCATCGGTGCAAACTATTGGCGCGAACTAACACCGTTTACTGTTCGCAGTCTTAATCTGGTGATCAAAGCACTGGCACCGCTGGTGATGTTGAGCCAGGTGATTACCCGGGTACTAAAAAAAGACAAGTCCGCCAGTGTTTTAAGCAGAGCGGATTTTACTGCGATGGCAACGCTTGGCAGCCAGCAAGGGGTACTGGAAGAAAGTGAATCGCAGTATCTGCAGAACTTACTTAAATTCAATAAGGTGCGCGCCCAGGATGTGATGACACCACGCACAGTGGTAATTTCATGCGATGAAAATACCAGTCTGGCTGATTTTCATGCAAGGCACAGTGACCTGCGGTTTTCCCGCATACCGATATACAGCGAGAGCCCGGACAAAGTAACAGGCTACTTTCTTAAGGATGAAATGCTCGCCAGTCTGCTCAAGACACCAGACGCTGCAATACCCGTGTCGGAGTTGCGGCGGGACATCATAGCTGTAGCTGAAGAATTTCCGATCCTTAAGCTGTTCACCCGCTTCATCGAAACTCGCGAGCATGTCGCGTTAGTATTGGATGAGTTTGGTGGCAAAGCGGGTATTGTCACTATGGAAGACGTAATAGAAACTCTTCTGGGTATCGAGATTGTAGATGAGCTGGACGATACCGAAGATATGCAGGCATTGGCCAGAAAGCGGTGGAAAGAACGAGCGCAGCATCTGGGCTTGCTTGAGGACGAGGACAGCAATCTACAATCGAAAGGCACTGAGCCTTAGCCCGGCCTATTCATGAAATGGCGAGCATATCGCGCAGAGATTTGTTTTCACAGTGAATTTT
>CAZKAQ010000073.1:0-18891 GCA_964550655.1 uncultured Granulosicoccaceae bacterium | reverse complement strand
GAATAATGCAGGCTAGGTAATAACTCGGATATCACCTACGTCATTCTACAATTAAACTGGTACAGCAGAGTATTGCATTGTGCGTCCGTGACACACCGCAAACCGTCAACGCCGTTACAAGACTCACGGAATAGCTTCTGGTATGGTGCAGGTAGTCGGTATCGGTTGCGCAATTAATTTGCCGCAATTTGAGACACCAACTGACTTTGAACCGCAACCAAACATTGTAACAATCTGGAGGAACATCAGGATGAAAAAATCCGCGCTCTATCTCGCCACAGCACTGGCTGGCACCCTCAGTACAGGAATCGCTCAAGCGCAGCAGCAGTTTATTTCCATCGGTACCGGTGGAGTAACAGGCGTCTACTACCCAACCGGCGGTGCGATCTGCCGTCTGGTCAATAAAGACCGTAAAGAACACGGAATTCGCTGCTCTGCAGAGTCGACCGGTGGGTCTATCTATAACATCAACACTATTCGCGCCGGCGAACTGGAATTTGGCGTTGCTCAGTCAGACTGGCAGTACCATGCGTACAACGGCACTTCCAAGTTCGAAGACCAGGGTAAATTTGAGAACCTGCGTGCAGTCTTCTCTGTACACCCGGAACCGGTCACTGTGATCGCACATCCTGAGTCCGGAATCGATGGCATTGAAGCTGTTAAAGGCAAACGATTCAACATCGGTGAGCCAGGCTCTGGTATCGAAGGCACCTGGTCAGTGATGGAAGGTGCATTGGGATGGGGTCGCGATGATCTCAAGCTCGCTGCAGAAATGAAATTCGCAGAGACAAGCGCCGCTCTTTGTGACGGTAAAATCGACGGCTACTTTGGTGTAGTTGGCCACCCTTCTGCTGCAGTGCAGGAGGCAGTAGCTACCTGCGATGCTCAGCTGGTTGCCGTTTCCGGTGATGCTATAGATCAGCTGGTTGAAGATAACCCTTTCTATCGAAAAGCTGTCGTGCCAGCCGGTATGTACAACAACGATGAAGACGTCGCTACCTTTGGTGTAGGTGCTACATTTGTAAGCAGCGCTGACGTTCCTGAAGAGGTTGTATACGTTGTGGTCAAAGCCATTTTCGAAAATTTCGATGCGTTCAAAAAACTACATCCGGCATTCGGCAATCTCAAAGAGGAAGAGATGATCTCTGACTCTCTGTCAGCACCTTTGCATGATGGTGCCGCCAAGTACTACAAAGAACGTGGCTGGTTATAAGTACACGCTGTAAAATAAATAAAAAGTAGCCCGGATCTCCGGGCTATTTTAATTATGCTACAGGAACAGGGGGAAACACTGGTGGCTAAAAAAAATCTCACTCAGGAAGAGCTTGATAACTTTGTAGCCGAGATCGATTCCGGCGGTAGAAACCCTACCGGACCAGCCGGCAAACTGATCATTGCAATTGCATTTTTATGGGCGGTATTTCAGCTTTATTTTGCCTCCACTGTTCCCTTCTGGCTGTCTGACGTCACGGGACTTAAACTCGTTGTCAACAATTCCACAGCCAGGCTTATACATCTGGCTTTTGGCTTCGTTTTAGCAGCACTTGCGTTTCCGCTTTTAAAATCCAGTCCGCGTGATCGAATACCGTGGTATGACTGGCTGCTTGCCATTCTGGGTGCCATGAGCTGTCTTTATATGATGGTTTTTCGTGAGGATCTCTCAGCACGCGCCGGTCTGCCCACAACCGAAGACCTTGTAGTGGCGACAGTAGGCATGACAGTACTTGCCATTGCTGTGTTCCGCACCCTTGGTTTGCCGCTGCTTATCGTGGCAGGCATTTTTGTACTGTATGTTTTTTTTGGCGACTCACCTTCACTGCCAGAGACTGTGCAGTGGAAGGGCGCATCTTACGGTAAAGCGATGTGGCACTACTGGATGCAGGGGCAAGGTGTATTCGGTGTGGCACTTAGTGTATCTGCATCATTAATATTTCTGTTCGTACTGTTTGGATCAATTCTTGAGA
Organism: uncultured Granulosicoccaceae bacterium; assembly: GCA_964550655.1. Lineage (GTDB taxonomy): Bacteria > Pseudomonadota > Gammaproteobacteria > Granulosicoccales > Granulosicoccaceae. Next base: position 16,927 of record CAZKAQ010000073.1, on the reverse strand, counting down.
AAGCCGGCGCCGGTAACTTTTTCATTAAAATCGCCTTTGCATTACTCGGCCATTTAAAGGGCGGGCCAGCTAAAGCCGCGGTAGTTGCATCAGCTATGAGCGGATTGTATTCAGGCTCATCAATTGCCAACACGGTAACCACCGGTACATTCACTATTCCGTTAATGAAACGCACCGGTTTTTCAGCAGAAAAAGCCGGAGCCGTTGAAGTAGCGTCTTCCACTAACGGGCAGTTAACGCCGCCAGTTATGGGGGCTGCGGCATTTTTGATCGCGGAATTTACCGGTATAAGCTACACAGACATTATCAAACACGCACTGGTACCAGCACTGGTTTCATACATTGCACTGGTATACATTGTTCACCTTGAAGCCTGCAAAATGAACCTGGAGGGCCTGCCGAAGCCTTCGAGCGCAAGAACCCTGACTCACAAGCTAATAGGATTTTTGAGTGGCTTTTTAGGTATAGCGCTGCTGGGTATCGCCGTCTATTACGGGCTTGGCTGGATCAAGACTGCAATGCCAGAAAATGCTTTCGCGGCAGTAATCGCTCTATGTTCGGTTGGCTATCTGATACTACTGTTTCTGGCATCAAGACACCCCGATCTGGTGGTAGATGAACCCGATGCTCCAATTACTGAACTGCCGCCTGCGGGTGCGACAGCAATCACCGGGCTCTACTATATCCTGCCGATTGTTATTCTTATCTGGTGCATTATTGTTGAGCGACTCTCACCTGCACTGTCTGCCTTTTGGGCGACTATCGCCATGATTGTGGTAACGCTCACTCAACATCCGCTGAAAGCAATAATGCGTGGCAGAGGATCCGAAATTCTACCCGGATTCAAACGCGGCATAGCAGAATGGTTTGACGGCATGATTTCCGGATCGCGCAACATGATCGGTATTGCGGTAGCGACTGCTGCAGCTGGTGTAATTGTCGGTACAATTTCTTTGACCGGTGCACACCAGGTGATCGGAGAGTTCGTAGAAGTACTGGCAGGTGGCAATCTCATGGTGATGCTTATACTGGTAGCCATTATGAGTCTGATACTCGGCATGGGACTTCCAACCACTGCGAACTACATTGTTGTGTCCAGTTTAATGGCCCCGGTCATTATTGCACTCGGTGCCAAAAGCGGCTTGATAGTCCCTTTAATCGCTGTACATCTGTTTGTGTTCTATTTCGGTATTCTGGCAGACGATACACCCCCGGTGGGGTTAGCGGCGACTGCAGCGGCTGCTATCTCGAAAGGTGATCCGATAAAAACCGGTGTACAGGGCTTTGCCTATGACATTAGAACCGCGTTGCTGCCGTTCCTGTTTATTTTTAATACCGAGCTACTGCTAATAGATGTTACCTGGTACAAGGCGATATTTATTTTCATTGTGGCTGTCTTTGCAATGATGCTGTTTGCATCGGCAACCCAGGGATGGTTTCTGACCAGGAACCGCATCTGGGAGTCGATCATACTGCTGCTGGTGGCGTTTACCTTATTCAGGCCAGGTTACTGGCTTGATCGCATACAGGCACCGTATACCTCTGAAGAAGGTAGCAAGGTCTATGAAGTGGTTGGTGATATCACGCCAAACGGTACCGCAACATTCGTAGTTAGCGGCCCTAACTTCAACACTGGCAAAGAAGACTCTACCACCCTGCTCGTACCGCTCGGCGAACCTAAAGAGGCAGCTGCACGCTTAAGCGAAGCGGGACTGGAGGTACGTCTTGAAAACGGGATCGCTATTATCGACGAACCATTTGTTGGCACCCCCTTCTTCGAGAAGATTGGTAATCTCTTCGACTTCTACGGGGATGATCCTGTAACGATAACCGAGATCAAAAAGCCAGCACCCAGAATGCCTAAAGAAATCTTCTATCTGCCGGCATTGTTGTTATTTGGATTCGTCTACTGGATGCAACGACGAAGAGTTGCAAAAGCCGCAATGTAGGAACGGCAGAATCTCTGCTGTTGCGAGAGAACCCGGTTCGGTACAGGTTATACCGAGCCGGGCTATTTACCATCTTTGCAGGCTTAGTTGTCTGGCGCGCTGCGCGCCACAATCTCATCATGCATGGCGCGGATTTCACGGCTCGCTGTAGTCTCACAAAAAGCCGGAAAAATCGCATGCACCAGCGCTGCTGCCGCTGCCTTGAATAACCGCAGAGACATGGTCACAGCAAACATCATGTGCTCACCATAGGTCTCATTCACCTTAGCCGGATGCTCTCGACAGGATTTTAAAAAGCTCTGAACGGATGCTGGCATTGGATTCTCCTGGTTGTCCTAAACACAAAATACAGTTTGCCACGCTGTCTTCGTGAATCCATCTCAAAATCCCCTTACTTTTCGAACATTTTGGGATATCATCCCATTATGGGCATAAAACTCGACAATTTTGACCACATAATTCTCACTGAGCTGCAAAAAGATGCCACATTGAGCATGGATGTCCTGTCTGAGCGGGTTAATCTTTCCCGCAACGCCTGTTGGCGCAGAGTCAGACAGCTCGAAGAATCCGGCGTCATCACCGGCAGAGTCGCCCTGATTGATCCGCAATCGATTGGTCTTGGTCTGTCCGTGTTTGTGCTAATCAGCACCAACGAGCATGGCCCGGACTGGCTGGCACAGTTTGAAGCTGCGGTGAAGGCCACACCTGAGATTTTAGGCGCCCACAGAATGACCGGTGATCTCGACTACATACTTAGAGTCAAAGTTCGTGACGTTAAAAGTTATGACGAATTCTATCAGCGGCTTATAAGCCAGGTGCCGATTGCAGATGTCTCTGCAAGCTTTGTTATGCAGGACATAGTCGATACCACTCAACTACCTATTAAGTAGTGTCACTGTGATTGATGTTTACAGCGCCCCCTGTTCGTAAAACAAATCTATGCACACCAAAGCGCGGTCAGTTACGAAGGTGAGGTATAAACGCTGCGTTGTTTGCAACGCAGTTACTGTGCCTTGCTGAATATATCGATAACTTTGCCGTTGCTATCATCCTTAAAATACACAACTGATCTTACCGCAGGGGCGTAATCCTTTACATACAAGTGCCACAAGGCACTGATATCCGATTTCAGGTTTACGCGGGTCTGGTAGCGCACTCGTTCCCACAGACCGCCATCTACATTGATTTCCAATTGCCCGTTCTGACCGCGTAAGATACCCAGAAACATCTCCGCTCCAACCAGTTCATTCAGTCCGGCGATAGCTTGTTCGATTTCTTCCCAAACCTGTTCTTTCGTAGCGGGAGTTTGCTGCTGCGCCGGATCTTCATTTTCGTCCTGCGCTTCTTCTGGCACTTCCAGTTCTAATCGTGCCTCAGTCGGATTGGAACTTACAGATACAATCGCCTCAGCAGGTGAATTTGCCTGAATCATCACCGCCTGAGGTACAACAGGCGTGTCCAGGAGTGAATACGGTCCGGTCATCTTCGCAGTATCATTAGACATCGCGAGTTTAAAGGAATACGTCACCACCACTACAAGCAGTAGAACGGGGACGCCATTCGTTATCAACATCTTGAGTTTGTAGAGCAATCAGGTTTTGTCAGATCGGACTTAGCCGGCACACAGGTTCAGTCTCGATTGTCCATCGATCCGGGAAGTCTAGTAAACTAAATGTTGCGCTTTTTGTACAGTGACAACTGCAGTGAATCGCGTATTAAATAATAATTTAAATTTATATCAATAGTTTAAACCGGTTTTGTGAGTTAATTTCTACTATCAGAATATGTAACATTAACAACAAATCGTGAGGAACATGCTGCCAGTGCAGTGTTGCCATCACAACCTTTTAAGCAACTATGCCGTTTAAATGGTGGTACAAAGTACTTGTACAAACAGTGCTATAAGTAACACCATATCCGCAGGTTGCTGCCACTCTGGAATCAACACACCACCTTGAACTCTTTTCACTTCAACACCGACTTCACATCCGCCCTGCCGGGTGAAACTGAAATTAAAAACTATCCACGGCAGGTGTATCAGTCGGTGTGGTCGAAGACCGATCCTGTGGCCGCCAGTTCACCAAAGCTGGTAAGTCACATTCCCGAACTGACATCAGCACTTGGCATTGATGCATCTGACCCTGAAGCTGCCAACATCTTTACCGGCACAACGCTTGCCGAATCGAGCACACCCTACTCTATGCGCTATGGTGGTCATCAATTCGGCAACTGGGCCGGCCAACTTGGTGATGGCAGAGCAATTTCACTCGGTGAGGTAACTGACGAACACGGACAACACTGGACATTGCAACTCAAAGGCGCAGGCCCGACACCCTACTCAAGACAAGGCGATGGATTCGCCGTTCTCAGATCATCCATCCGCGAGTACATGTGCGCGGAAGCAATTCACCACCTGGGCATTGCCACCACACGTTCAGTAACCTTGTGTACTACAGGCGAGACAATCGCTCGAGATGTTTTCTACGACGGCAACGTCACCATGGAACAAGGTGCAATAGTTTGTCGCGCTGCACATTCGTTTATTCGCTTTGGCAACTTCGAAATTCACGCAGCATTTAGAGAGACAGATTTACTTAAACAACTTGCAGACTACGTTATCAAACGGGACTATCCACATCTTGGTACACCCGGACCTGATGTCTATCAGCAATGGTTCAGAGAAATACTCGAAAGAACCGCCACCACAGTAGCCAACTGGCAGAGAACAGGCTTTGTGCATGCCGTAATGAATACCGACAATATGTCGATCCTCGGCCAGACTATAGACTACGGTCCTTACGGATGGCTTGAGGAATATGATCCGCGCTGGACACCAAACTACGTTGACAGCAGCATGCGCAGATACTCCTATGGCAATCAGCCGGAAATTGCGCTGTGGAATTTATACAGCCTCGCCAATGCATTGGTACCCCTGTTTGAAACAACAGAACCACTTAAAGAAGTGTTGATGGAATATCGCGACACATACGATCAGTTATGGAATCAGATTCAGGCAAACAAGATCGGTCTGGCAGAATACAATTCCTCCGACAAACCGCTCTATGAGTCATTGTGGTCCACGCTTAAAAACTCCAACACTGACTTCACCATCTTCTTCAGACAACTTGCTGACATTACACCTGAAATGCAACAAAGTGATGTAGAGAAAATACTACAGCCCGCGTTTTACAAACCTGAAGAGTTTAATGGTGATATCGCAGCGGGCTTTATGCAATGGATAAGCGACTGGCAGAAAAGAACGCAACAGCAGGACCGAAATCAACTGGTAAAAACCATAAAAAGCACCAACCCTAAATTCGTACTGCGAAACTATCTGGCACTTAATGCCATAGAAGCTGCAGAGGCCGGAGACTTCAGTGTTATGGAGTCCATCATGCAGGTACTGAAAACACCTTACGATGAACATCCGGACAATGAAGCCTATGCAGCACGCCGACCTGACTGGGCCACTAAAAAACCCGGGTGCACCATGCTCACTTGTTCGAGTTAGCACGCGGAACTTTGTGGGGTGACTACCATGAGTGGAAGAACCGCGCTATCACAGTCCTGGTCAGTAACTTTATTTAGGGATTGCTTCGGGCTACGCAGATCTTCGAATCACTGACTCCTGCGTTTCCGGCTCATAGGCCAGGTTGGAAGCGAGCCATTTTTCAGCAACTGTCAGATTGATATTTCGGCGTTTTGCGTAGTCTTCAATTTGATCGCGGCTGATTTTTCCAACACCAAAATACCGGGACTCCGGATGTGCGTAATACCAGCCACTGACGGACGAAGCCGGCCACATGGCAAGGCTTTCTGTCAATGAGATACCAGTGTGTTTCTCAACGTTCAATAAGGACCACAACACAGGCTTTTGCGTGTGATCAGGACAAGCAGGATAACCACTGGCGGGACGAATGCCGCGATATTTCTCTGAAATAATTTGTTGTCGGCTCAAGTTTTCATCGGCCGCATAACCCCAGTAATCGAGTCTGACCTGACGATGCAAATATTCAGCAAAAGCTTCAGCGAAGCGGTCTCCGATCGCTTTGGCCATGATGCTGTTGTAGTCGTCCTGAGCTTCGTCAAATTCTTTCACCAGCTTGTCGAGTCCTATACCTGCGGTAACCGCAAACCCGCCAATGTAGTCTGCTATTCCCGAGTCTGCCGGTGCAATAAAATCGGCAAGTGCAAGATTCGGTTTGCCCGACGGCAGCCTGGCCTGTTGGCGCAAACCCGGTAGTGTCGCCAAAACGTCGGATCTGTCGTTGTCTTTGTAGATCTCTATATCTTCACCATTGACAGAGTTGGCCGGAAATAAGCCAAACACGCCATGCGCCGATATATCAGGTGAATCGATAAAGCGCTGCACCATCAGCTCAGCATCCTTAAACAACTGCCTTGCCTGTTCGCCCAGTTTTTTATCATCAAGAATACGCGGGTATTTTCCCTTCAGTTGCCAGGTGTGAAAAAACGGCGTCCAGTCAATGTAGGGGGCGAGCTCTGCAAACGAGATGTCGGCTATTGTATGAATACCCGGTTTTGCAGGTGCGACAGGTGCTTGCTGCTTCCAGTCTGTTTGCAATGCGTTCGCTCTGGCGGTGCTCAGCGGCAGTAACTGTCGCTCTTCATTTTGATTGTCAAAGCGTACTCTGACACGCGCGTAGTCATCGTTTAATTCCTGCTGGAAAGCGTTTTTGTTTTCATCACTCAACAGTTTTGATACCACACCTACACTACGGGACGCATCCGCAACGTAAACCACAGGCTCTTCATAGTGCGGGGCAATTTTTACCGCAGTATGCATCTTTGATGTGGTAGCGCCGCCAATCAGTAACGGCAGTGATAATTTTTGGCGCTGCATTTCCTTGGCAAACTGAGACATCTCTTCCAGTGACGGCGTAATGAGACCGGATAAACCTATAATGTCAGCGTTTTCACGCTTTGCAGTTTCAATAATTTTTTCCGCAGGCACCATAACACCGAGATCAACAACCTCATAGCCATTGCACTGCAGAACCACGCCAACGATATTTTTGCCGATATCATGAACATCGCCTTTAACGGTAGCCATCACAATTTTACCGTTACTTTTTATTTCCTTACCTTCTTTTTCAGCGTCCATAAACGGCAGCAACCACGCAACGGCACGCTTCATTACGCGCGCCGACTTCACCACTTGCGGCAGAAACATTTTACCTTCGCCAAACAAATCACCGACGATATTCATACCGTCCATCAGCGGCCCTTCAATCACCTGCAGTGGTCGGTCATATTGGAGTCGTGCGGCCTCAGTGTCCTCTTCAATGTGATCGGTAATTCCTTTTACCAATGAATGCGCCAGCCGCTCATTGACCGGCAGCTCGCGCCACTCCTGCGTCTGTACTTCGGCTTTGCTGCCGTCACCACGATAATCTTCTGCAATTTCCAGCAACCGATCAGTGGCGTCATCGCGCCGATTGAGTACAACGTCCTCAACGCGCTCGCGCAGGTCCTGCGGTATGTCCTCGTAGATTGCAAGCTGTCCCGCATTGACAATACCCATGCCCATGCCGTTGCGAATAGCGTGATACAGAAACACCGAGTGTATTGCCTCTCGAACCGGATTGTTGCCACGGAACGAAAATGATACGTTTGATACCCCGCCGCTAACCATGGCATAGGGCAATGTTTTTTTGATCTCAGCCGTTGCGTCAATAAACGATTGTCCATACGCGTTATGTTCTTCAATGCCGGTGGCCACAGCAAAAATATTCGGGTCGAAAATAATATCTTCAGCGGGGAATTTGAGCTGATCAACCAGCAGGCGATAGGCACGAGTGCAAATACGAACTTTGCTTTCGGTATTGTCGGCCTGACCGTTTTCATCAAAAGCCATAATAACCACTGCAGCACCATGATTGCGACACAGCGTTGCATGTCGAATAAATTCCTCTTCACCTTCTTTAAGACTGATGGAATTGACAACGCACTTGCCCTGTGCGCACTTTAGTCCGGCTTCTATAACGTCCCATTTTGAACTATCAATCATCAATGGCACACGCGCTATATCCGGTTCACCTGCGATCAAATTAACGAACCGTATCATCGCAGCTTTTGAATCGAGCAAGCCTTCATCCATATTGATGTCGATAATTTGCGCGCCGTTATCAACCTGTTGTTTGGCAACATCAAGAGCTGCCTCATAATCTCCATCAACTATCAGGCGTTTGAACACAGCTGAACCTGTGACATTGGTTCTTTCACCTACATTGACAAAAAGACTGTCACCATTGATGGAGCACGGCTCCAGTCCCGATAGTCTGCAACTGATATCTATTGTGGGAATCTCGCGGGGTGGCAACTGATCCAGTGCACGGGAGAATGCTTCAATATGTGCAGGCGTGGTACCACAGCATCCACCAACAATATTTAAAAATCCTGAATCCGCCCATTCGCTCAGGTGTTCCGCCATCTGCTCCGGCGTTTCATCGTAACCACCAAACGCGTTCGGCAAGCCAGCGTTAGGGTGCGCAGATATGGCAACGTCAGCGATGCGTGAAAGCTCGGCCACGTACTGTCGCAACTCGGCAGGTCCCAATGCACAATTTAATCCGACAGAGATCGGATTTGCATGACGCACGGCATTCCAGAAAGCCTCGGTTGTCTGTCCGCTCAGCGTTCTGCCTGATGCATCCGTTATCGTGCCGGAGATCATGATTGGAATTTCATTGCCTGTTTCGTCAAACCATTGCTTGAGCGCGAAGATCGCAGCTTTCGCATTAAGCGTGTCGAAAATGGTTTCGATCATTAGCAGATCAGCACCACCCTTCACCAATGCGATAGCCGATTCCCGGTAATTTTGGACCAACTCATCGAAGGACACGTTGCGATACGCCGGGTCATTTACATCAGGTGAAATGGATGCTGTGCGATTGGTCGGCCCGAGAACCCCTGCGACATAGCGCGGCTTGTCGTCGGTACTGAATTCATCTGCTGTGGCACGGGCCAGCCGGGCGCTGATTTCATTGAGCTCAGGCACCACGGACTCAAGCTCGTAGTCAGACATCGCGATACGCGTAGCGTTGAAGGTATTGGTTTCGATGATGTCAGCGCCTGCAGCAAGATACTCGCGATGGATCTGGCTGATCAATTCCGGCTGAGAGAGGCTCAGCAGATCATTATTGCCGCGCAGTTCGCAGGAGTGATCTGCAAACCTGGTTCCTCGAAAATCCCGCTCATCCAGTTTGTGTTGCTGGATCATTGTGCCCATTGCACCATCCAACAACAGAATGGCAGTTTCCATTCGAGATCTTATCTCTTTGTTTTTATTTATTATTTCCATGATTCCATGCAGTTTTCGGTAAAGCTTAGATAATACTAGCAATAAATGTACATATAAAGATATCTTTATATTTAAAGAGACATTGATAACAATAGAGGGGCATGCCTGGCAGTGCCGTGGCACGCTGTGGAGTTGATAAAACTGCGGCACTGGTGTGTGGATTATCGCGTGAAGTTTTTGTTTCGGATCGGCTGATTCGGCTGGAATCCGGCACAAAGAACACGTCAGGATTGACTGAACTGCTGCCTGGTGAGTTGTGACTCTTAAAACCTAAAACTGCGCTACATGAGTGTGTATCAGTCTTGTATCACTGACACAGGACTCAGACGTGCTCAAACTTTTCTGCTGGTTATCCGCAAAATTACGGCAGGATCACCTGCCAAAGGTAGCCTACCGGCCAGGTTGAGGCGAAGTCCTGAAGAAAAGAATCTCTACCACGGAGACCCACCTTGGACAGTTAGCGCTGGCGATTTTGATACAAAAGATACATTGCCAGCCAAAATGATACAAACCTGATATTCGTCTGACTTGAGAGCCTGCCAGAATCTCTATTTCTCGTTCAAGTCGAAGAACAGCTTTTAAGGAGAATTAGATGAAAGCCATAGTTAAAAAAATCTCAGGCGAACCAGGCCAGGTGAATTTCCCAGTTTTTAATTTCGTTATCGCACGCGATAACGGTTCAGAACTTTTACGCAGCACACGATACAAGTCAAAAGATAGTGCATATAAAGGCATTCGGGCTGTTAAAAAAAATTGCATCAACGACAATCGATACGCAATCAAAAAAACTCCCGATGGCAAGCATTCTTTTAAAATTAAAGCTGCCAACGGAGTTCCGGTTGTTGATAGTGTGGACTTCGCTACAGAACAGGAAATGCTTGAAACCGTAAGGCTCATCAAAGCACGTATACCAGAGTGCGAGACAGAGTTTCGAAAAAATTAGCAACGATACCAACGGATGTATGTCATTGATAGCTTTGTCTGTTGTTCACTAATAATACATCACATCGCGCTACTGCGATGTGATGTAACTTGAACAAACGACGCTGCACAACATCGCAACCATCATCTTATAACTTTGTACAAAGGCTAACGCAATGCTCGTATTATCCAGAAAGATCGGTGAAACAGTCATGATAGGCGACGAAGTCACCCTCACAGTTTTAAACTGCCAGAAAGATAAAGTGCGAATCGGCCTCAACGCTCCAAAAGAGGTAACAATCCACCGCGAAGAAATATACGAACGAATTGCCAGACAGAAAGCCCGCGATCCACAGACAAAAGAAAATAGTAACGCTAAAGAGCCAAGCTGAGTCCGTGCTAACTGTATCCAAATGTATTGCGATCAATCAGCCGGACTATAGTTACTCGCAGAATAACATCATAGCTATCCAGTGGCGTTTCCAAAATGAATACTGCTTGTTTTGCAGACAGTTATTGCACTAAACTGAGATGACTTAGGCAGAGTTTGGCCCTCATGGGAAAAGAGATAGTTTTGGTCGTCGATGACGACGAAAACCAACGCTGGCTTGTGAAAACATACTTGCAAAAGCATGGTTACGAAGTGCTGCTGGCTGAAAATGGCACAACCATGAGAGAACAAATAAACACCAGAGTGGTCGATATCGTACTACTGGATGTTTCAATGCCGGGGGAAGATGGCTTCACGCTTGCACGTTATCTTCGAGAACACCATGACGTAGGCATTGTAATGCTCACAGCGTCAGGTGAGCTGGTTGATCGTATTTTAGGCCTTGAAATAGGTGCTGATGATTATGTCACCAAGCCGTTTGAACCACGGGAGTTACTGGCCAGAGTCAAAGCAGTACTGCGACGTACTGCGGGTCAAAATAAATCGGCCACTGCAGTTTCCGCTGGCAACACCAGTAACGAGCAATTGCAGCTTGGCAAATATAGTATTGACAAAAGCAGTCGCAAGATAACTGACGAGCAAGACAATGTGATTTCTGTAACAGCCACAGAGTTTGATCTGTTGGCAATTTTTGCTGACAACCCCGACAAAGTACTTACCCGAGACATATTGTTAGAACAGACCAACAAAGGCACAAGCGACCCCTTTGACAGGAGCATAGACATTCGTATTGGCCGGATCCGAAAAAAAATAGAAGACAATCCGTCAAGCCCCACAATCATAAAAACTGTGCGGGGAATTGGTTATGTATATAATCGAGATAAAAGTGATTAATCAGAACCTTGTACCTCTGCCCGCCTTTCGATGTTCGAGCCTGTAAGTTGCTCAATTTTCCCCAGCAATCGCTTGAATTGAACCGGCTTGGTTTCAAATTCATCACAACCTGCTTCTATTGCACTATCACGCTCACCGGGAAATACATGTGAAGAGACAACAATTATAGGAATATCAGCAGTTCTGTCATCTGATTTAAGTAGTCTGGTAGCTGCTATTCCATCCATAACCGGAAGATTCAAATCCATCAGGATTAAGTCGGGCAATAGTGACTGTGCAGCTTCTACTCCTGCCTTACCATCAGATGATATAACAACTTTATAGCCTCTTTTTGTTAGTCGACGGGATAACATATAAGCGTTATCATCATTATCTTCAACGTACAATATATTTATGGCTGTCACGACCAACTCCACTTAAATTCTTTAAAATACTGTTTTACAAAAAAAGTAAGAACAGCAGACCAAATCGTGGGAAGTATCCCTTGTGCTTATGTTTACGGTACTGTGTAGAGTAAGGACAAATCAGAATGACTGCAAGAACCATAACTTCTTTATCGCAAAAACTATCCAACTAAAGCAAAAACCGTGAGATCAATTCACCTACTCAGCAGTATCTCGTGGAAATTTCTGGCAATTCTAATGCCCGCGATTACTCTCGTGGCCTTAATTATCGGCATCACATATGCCAATATAAAGGTTAAATTAACAGAAAAAAACCTGATCGAAAAAATTGAAACGATATCCCGTGTACACAGTCAGGCGGTAGCGCACCCGCTCTGGACACTCGACATAGACGGCTTGAATCGAAGCCTGCAAACGATCGCACTGCACCCGGAAATCGAATGTGTTGATGTAATGGAAACGGGTACCACCGAACGACACCAATGGCCACCAGGTTGTGTCAAAACAAGTGACAATTCCAGACTCTTAACTAAAGAACTAACCCTGGATAATAACTCACTTGGAACACTTGATCTCTATTATACAAACCTGCCGCTGCGTACAGAATTAAAGCGCGAACTGAGCACATGGCTATTGTTTTACTTTCTCCTTGTGAGCTTTGCAGCTGTTATAGCCTATTTGACTCTGCAATACACTGTCGGTCGGCCAATCAAACGATTAATGCGATCTATCAAAAACACAGAACATAGTGATGACTACGAAACCGTCTCCTGGTCATCGCATGACGAGCTAGGCGATGTCATATCTGCTTACAACCATATGATTGAACAAATTGAACAAAACACCGGTGAACTTGTTTCTGCACGCAAACAGGCAGAAACAGCTGCGTATACCAAAAGCCGTTTTTTATCTAACATGAGCCATGAACTTCGCACTCCGCTTAATGCCATTATCGGTATTACTGAAATGCTAAGAGAAGATGCGGAAGAACAAAACGACGATACTGAACCCTTCGACAGAGTCGCCACGTCTGGCAGACATCTCCTGCAACTGATCGATGACATCCTGGATTTTTCGAAACTGGAGGCAGGAAAAATAGCCATATCGATGGAAGAGTTCGACCTTAAAGAACTACTTGATGAAGTTTGTACAACAGTTCAACCGATGGCAGAAAACAAAAATAACAACCTTGAACTCAAATTTTCCGGTACACCGGAATATATTACCTCCGACCCTCTCAGGCTCAAACAAATTCTGATAAATCTATTGAGCAATGCCTGTAAATTCACAGAAGCGGGGGATATATTTCTTCAGGTAGGCAGACACCAAAACGACACAAATTCAGGAGTTCGTTTTTCTGTACGCGATACAGGAATCGGTATCTCGGAAGAGCAACATGAACAACTATTTTCAGACTTTGTTCAGGCAGATATTTCAACTACGCGTCAGTACGGCGGTACAGGTTTAGGCCTTGCAATCAGCCAGCGACTTTGTAAGCTGTTAGGCGGCGAGGTGATGCTGGAAAGCACCGTCGGAGAAGGCTCCGACTTCAGCTTTAGCATACCAGAGAAAGGCCAAAATTCTTAACCGCGTCATATTGATCGCACCAGATCTAAAACAAATCAGCCATGGAGTCCAATATGAGTATCGTTCGCGGTATCTTTTTTATCGTATTTATGTTCGTCCTATGTGCTTCTCGGTGAGCAGTCGCCTGTTCACTCCAATAGCTCAGCAATATACTTTTCTTTGAGCGCAATAAGTTCCCCAGACTCCTTCATCTTGCGAATGGTCTCATCTAAGACAGGAATGTATTGCTTATTCTTTTCATGCAGGTAGTGATACAGGTCGTGATTTTGTAAAGAAGGCTTAACGATATGCAAAGGTTGTAGATCATAGTTCTTGATAAAGTAAAGACCGCTAATTCTGGAAGTGACAGCTATATCTATTCTGCCGAATTTAAGCATGTCAAAAAGTTGCCTGGTAACGTTCACTGCGACAACGCTTTCGATATCTTTAAGGCCCCATTCCGCATGCTTCATTCCGCGGACCATACCGACGCGATAGTCAGTTAAACCATTCCATCCTTCCTCTGGCAGGATATCTGGTATGACGGAAAAAGCGGTAGATTCGAAAAACGTATAGGGTGTAGGTACACGGATCAAGGTGGGGTATAGCTCTCCCACCTTATGGATCCGGACCAATTCGCCGTCAATAATCCCTTTCGATGATTCAACGATTGAGCGCTCGACGGGCCTTACCACAAACTCCAACGGAATTCCGGCTCTCTTGTAAATTTCCTCCAGTATCTTCGAGTAAACAAGGCTGCTGGGTGACTTTTCTAAAATAGAAATAGTCAAAGCAGAAACATCCTTACCGCTCAGAGTAAGTAATACGAGTAAGAAATAGCTTAGCGCTTTCATCGTAACACCGGAATTGCTTGTTAGCCCAAGGTGACAGATTACCAAGTTATACGGCAATTGTCAGGTGTATGTTTCCACCCCTGCACTCAATCCCGGCACTCAATTTTCCGTTGACGCCCCCCCAATCATGAAGTCATGCCTTGCTATCATGACGCCAATCGCAATGACGAATTGTGGTAGTTATCCAGCCATGCTTCAAACTCGTCTATCGGCATCGGCTTGCCAATGAAAAACCCTTGTGCCTGATCACAACCTCTTGCCGCTAACTCGTCAAGTGTGGCTTGATCTTCAACACCCTCAGCTACCACAGTCAGTGAAAAGTTATGAGCAAGGGCAATAGTGGAATCAACAATAACAGAATCACTGGCATCAGTAAGCATATCTTTAACAAAACTACGATCAATTTTAAGTGTATTCAAAGGTAGTTTTTTCAGATAACTCAACGACGAATAACCAGTGCCGAAATCGTCTATCGCTATATGTACACCCAGCTCATCCAGTTTTTTCAAATTTTCAACCGCGCGCTGCGGGTGATTAATAAGTGCACTTTCAGTTAATTCTATCTCGAGTAGCTGAGGATCAATATTCTCTTTAGCTATGAGGATTTCGAGCTTATCAACCAGTTGAGAGTCTGTAAGATTTCTTGCAGATATATTCATCGCTACCGGCACCGGACATCCGTTAGCCAGGGATCTTTTAATCTGCGAGACCGAATTATTTAACACCCACTCACTCAATGGATGAATGAGTTCGGTCATTTCAGCAAGAGGTAAAAACTCATTAGGCGGCACTAATCCAAGTTTCGGATGATGCCATCTCACCAACGCCTCACAGCCGGTAACCTGACCCGTTTTCAGATGAATACGGGGTTGAAAGTGAAGTATAAGCTGATTCTCACTAATACCTGCGCCGAGCTCAACCATCATAGATAAACGACGCTTATTATTCATATCATTTTGTAAATCATACCTTGATGTCACGCCATCATTGTTTTTAGCGTTATACATGGCAACATCGGCACAGCGCAGTAACTCATGGCTGTCTTTTCCATTTTCAGGATATACTGCAATACCAATACTGGCGCTCATTTCAATCTTGATATCATCGAGATCTATAGATGTTTTCAAACATTGATGCAATCTGACTGCTATATCACCAACTGGCTCATCACATCGAGCACAATCGAACAAAGCCACAAATTCATCACCACCCAGACGAAATAGATAGCCACCAAGCTCATTGATCTGCTGAATAAGAATACTGGAAAGCTTTATCAGTAAGCCATCACCCGTGGCATGACCAAGTGTGTCATTAACCTCTTTAAACCGATTAAGATCCAACAACATCAGCGCAATACTTTCCTGACATTCATTAGCAGCCTTGTTTTTTATCATTTCATCGAAATACACATGCAACTGATCACGAACCAACAAGCTGGTTAACGGATCGTGTGTTGCGCGCCAGGCTAGTTTTTCCTGTGCAATAATCGCTTTTTCTTCCGCATCCTTCCTCTCAGTGATGTCCCGGATTAACGCAAATACCGTATCTTCACCCGCGAGCCGAACAGCGTTTAATGCTATATCAGCATGGAACTGAGTGCCGTCCAGTCGTTGATGAACCCATTCAAAATTCTGAGGCTCACCCTGCAGGCATTTCGAAATATAGCCCATTGCCACGTCCACAGAAGGCTGTCCGTCTGGCTGATATAATGGAGATAATTCCACAGGGCTTTTACCAATAAGATCATCCCTGGTTCCTCTAAACATACTACACAAAGCTGGATTTATATCAGCACATTTCCCATCACTTAGCACAATGATTCCTTCGCTGGTGTGATCAAATAATGCCTTATATGTTTCTTCACTTCGCATCAACTCATCTGCAATGATTCGTTGAGAAATAAAATCTGCTACCGAAGTAACGAATGCCTGCTCTTCTTTTGACCAGTAGCGCTCCTCGGACACCATCTCAATACACAGAACGCCTACAACATTTCCACGGTGTCGAATGGTGCTATCAAGTAGAGAATGTACATCCAGAGGCTTTAGATATGATTCGGT
This sequence comes from uncultured Granulosicoccaceae bacterium, assembly GCA_964550655.1. GTDB lineage: Bacteria > Pseudomonadota > Gammaproteobacteria > Granulosicoccales > Granulosicoccaceae. Next base: position 564 of record CAZKAQ010000073.1, on the reverse strand, counting down.
TAGCTCACTTGTGCGAGAATCATACATCGCCCTGTGAGCGTCTATGACCCGCTCCACTGCAAGAGCTTTAAAGTAACGCGGAAAATACTTCTCTTCAAGCACAGCCCCGCTTTCATTGGTATCTTTATCAGCGCTGTACAACGAGAGACAATGAAATACACTATTATCACCCTGAGACATCCACACACTGGCTCGACTGGCGGATATTGCCAATGCACAGTGCCTGGAAATAACGGATGCACTTTCATGCAAAGAAGAATCAACAATTCTATTGTCCTTAACTAATGCAAGGTACGAATCTTCTAATCCCGATGAATTCATGACAGTTATATGGCTCAGTAAAGTACATTTTTACAGCGTTAGACTGCTAGACAGTCACTTTAAAAAACACTAACGGCAGATAACAACCTTACTGTGGGAGTTCTCCACAACACGAATAGAAAACTGTGATTTAGTCTCATTACTTAAACAGTTTGATAAACTCTGATTGTTCGCTGGAATTTGTAAGATCTAGCCCGGACTATTCACGAAATCGACGGCATCTCACTTGATCTTTGATTCCAC
>CAZKAQ010000072.1:0-19505 GCA_964550655.1 uncultured Granulosicoccaceae bacterium | reverse complement strand
CTGTGGAATCAAAGATCAAGTGAGATGCCGTCGATTTCGTGAATAGTCCGGGTTAAGATACTCTGTCCTGAAACTGCACAGAAGAACAAAACCACCAATGCCAGACATCATCGATAAACTGCAAAGTATTGTCGGACAAGCAAATGTGCTTGGCGCCGCTGAGGTTGCTGAACGTGCAGTGCATTTTTGGGATCCTTCGCCCATGATTGCCAAAGCATTGGTGAAGCCTGCGAGCACAGAAGAGGTCAGCGAGGTACTAAAAGCCTGTTCTGAATCCGATCAGCCCGTGGTCACTCACGGCGGAGTCACAGGTCTTGCAAACGGGGAAAAATCTACCTCTGATGAAATTGTTTTGTCTCTTGAAAGATTAAAAAAAATAGAATCAGTCGATGCAGTCAATCGCACCATGACAGTTCAGGCGGGCTGTATTCTGCAATCAATCCATGAAGCTGCCAACGCAGAAGGATTATTGTACGGGGTTGATCTGGGAGCACGTGGCTCTTGTACTATTGGCGGAAATATTTCTACCAATGCGGGCGGGTTATCGGTTCTACGCTACGGTATGACACGTAATCAAATTCTCGGACTTGAAGTTGTACTGGCAGACGGTACCATCATTACCGCACTTAACAGCCTGCTGAAGAACAACGCTGGCTACGACTTAAAACAAATGTTTATTGGCAGTGAAGGCACACTGGGAGTGGTGACACGTGCCGTACTTAAGTTAAGACCGGCAACGCCTACCCGCAACACCGCAATTGTTGCATTTGAAAACTTTGATCAGATAACTGACACATTGTCACTGGTATCAAGCGAACTTAATACAAACCTCAATGCGTTTGAAATTATCTGGGACGAGTACTACCGACTGCAGACAGATCCCGATATCACCGGAACCAGCAGGGCGCCGCTCGAAAGAAACTACTTTGCTTATGCGATTATCGAATCCCGTGGCGCAGCACCCGAGGCTGACAAAAAGCAATTTGAAGAAACGCTTGAAAGCCTGTTGGATAAAGAGTTTATCGTAGATGCAGTCATCGCCCAGTCTGAAACAGAACAAAGCGATATCTGGCGTATTCGAGAAAATGTTGATATCACATTGCGACACAGCCCGCTTTTCGTCTATGACGTCAGCCTGCCAATAACTCATATGGATTCCTACGTTAAAAAGATTAGCGATAATGCAAGGAAACTCTGGCCCGATGCCGAGGTACATGCATACGGACATTTGGCAGATAGCAACCTGCATCTATCCATCGCACCAAAGCCCGGGAATTTTATTCGTGACACCAACGAGCAGCCAATAAAAATCCAGGCTTTTAACGAACAGGAAATAGAATGGTACGAGGAAGCAAATAAAATTGTCTTCGAACCGCTGACTGCAATTGGTGGTTCAATTTCAGCCGAGCACGGCATCGGCCTTTTGAAAAAGAAATACCTGCACTATTCAGTAAGCCCTGAACAAATCACTGCCATGCAACTCCTTAAAAAATCACTTGATCCCAAAGGGATACTCAATCCGGGTAAGATCATTGATCCAGCCTGACTCTGGATCAGAGACAGTTGAGTATACTGACGATGTATATGGTGGATGCGCAAGCTTATCCACCCCGCCTCAGCTACAAAAGAATGTAACATCACCCGTAGGGTGGATAAGCCAGAGGCGCATCCACCAGTTCAAAAATCAAAACACAAATTAAAGGGACAGTTGAGTATACTGGCGATACACATGGTGGATGCGCACGCTTATCCACCCTACCTCAGCTACAAAAGAAGCTACCATCATCCGTAGGGTGGAATAAGCCAGAGGCGCATCCACCAATAATTAAATAAAAATACAAAATAAAGAGCTTTGCGTAATAAATTGACTATGCCTGTAACAACCAGAAATAATTTAGATGCTTGAAGTTATTGGCCTGGTTGCCCCGCTGTTTACACTGATACTGCTCGGCTATATCAGCGCCAGAATCGTGCGTATACCACTGGAAGGATTGGCGTGGTTAAACTTCTTTATTATATACATAGCGCTTCCGCCGCTATTTTTTAAATACTTATCTGTCACACCTTTGAGTGAGTTCGGTAATACCACATTTCTGTTCTGTGCAACTGGTGCGACGTTCTTTATTTTTATGCTATGTTTTTCGATAGCCAGACTCTCAGGCAGAGCCAACACACGTGAATCAACCATACAAGGGCTTGCCGGTGCCTATGGCAACATAGGTTATCTGGGACCGCCACTGGCAATCGCGGCATTCGGCCCTCAGGCAGGAGTACCGGTCGCATTGATATTCTGTCTCGACAATACAATGCATTTTATAATGGCACCACTGCTGATGTCGCTCGGTAGTGACAAGCGCGAAGCATGGATAAAAGTCATTGGCAGGATACTAAAAAATATCTTTACTCACCCGTTTATCATTTCAACTATTGTCGGGCTGTTAGCCGCATATTATCAGTATCAGCCACCGGGACCGGTCAACACACTACTCGATTCACTGGCCGCAGCAGCTGCACCCTGCGCGCTTTTTGCACTGGGTGTTACGGCTGCAATAAGACCTCTGAAACGAATACCCATTGATCTGGCCTATCTGCTGCCAATCAAGCTATTGCTCCACCCGCTGGCGGTATATCTGGCAATCAGCTGGGTTCCCGATGTTCCGGACTATTGGGTGTACTCTGCGGTACTGCTCGCATCATTGCCAACTGCAACCAATGTGTTTGTGATAGCGCAAAATTATCAGGTGTGGGAGCAGCGTGCATCAAGCATGATTGTGATTTCGACCGTTATATCAGTTTTTACAGTGACAGGTTTTTTGTATTTAGCGAGGAATGGTTTTCTGCTTTAGTTGCTATGGTGGATGCACAAGCTTATCCACCCTGCCTCGGCTACAAAAGAAATCAAATTCATCCGTAGGGTGGATAAGCCAGAGGCGCATCCACCAATATAAAAACTAAAACACAAATAAAGAGCTCTGTTAAAAATTTAACCCAGTCAATAGCATGCTTAAAATCATCGGGTTGCGCCGCTGATTACATTAATACTGCTCATCTATATCATAAGCCAGACTCTTGGGAATTCCACTGGAAGGTTTGGCGTAGCTGAATTTCTTGTATCTGGCCGGGATGGTTTATTTGCTTTTGTGCAAATGGTGGATGCGCAAGCTTATCCACCCTACCCCGGTTGCTTCGGCTATCGTTTTACTAATAGCTTACGCGGGAAATCTGCAAGACATTCAGGCTCGCCGTTACCAATAACGATACTTTCGGTAATCTCAAATCCCCAGCCATCCATCCACAGACCGGTCATGAAATGAAACGTCATGTTCGGCTCAAGTACGGTTTTGTCTCCGGCTCTCAGTGACATGGTGCGCTCACCCCAGTCCGGTGGATAGGAAAGTCCTATCGGGTATCCGGTACGATTGTTTTTTTCAATGCCATATTTTTTCAGTACTTTAAAAAATGCCATGGCAATATCTTCACAGGTGTTGCCTGCTCTTGCTTTATCCAGCCCGGCCTGCATTCCTTCAAGTATGGCAGCCTCTGCGTTTAAAAATGTTTTAGTCGGCTCACCGAGAAAAACAGTACGCGATAACGGACAATGATAGCGGCGGTATACTCCGGCAATTTCAAAGAAAGTACCCTCACCCGACTTCATTGGCTGGTCATCCCAGGTAAGATGCGGGGCTGCGGCAGCAGGGCCTGACGGTAACAACGGTACAATGGCAGGATAATCTCCCCCGGCACCCAGTGACTCATCATAACGAAGCGATGCATCGTAGATGTCTGCCACCAGATCGCACTTTCTAATACCGGGTTCTATCTTGTCAACAATACGCTGATGCATTCGTTCGACAATTTTTCCGGCCATACGCATATAGCCAAGTTCCTGCTCTGATTTGACCGCACGCTGCCAGTTAACCAAGCCTGTTGCGTCAACAAATGATGCCTTCGGCAAGTGCGTTTGCAAACTTGCAAAAGCCGCTGCTGTAAACCAGTAGTTGTCCATTTCAACACCGCTCGGCAGACTGTTTAAACCGCGTAATTCAAGTTGCCCTGCGAGATAGTCCATCGGGTGTTTTTCAGTGGATTGAACGTAGTCATCCGGATAACCAATAATGTTGTCATGATTCATGAAGCAGGTACGCTTTGCACCATTGCTGTCCTGCGCACGGCCAAACCAGACTGGCTCGCCCTCAAGTGTTAGCAACACACATTGGTGCACATAGAAAGACCAGCCGTCATAACCGGTTAACCAGGCCATATTGGATGGATCAGAAACGATCAGCAGCTCTATGCGCCGCTCGATCATTGCAGTACGGGTTTTTGCTATTCTTGCAGAATACTCAGTATCTGAAAAATATAATGTTGGTATTGCAGACAAGATTGAGCCTCCTTGTAAGAGAGCACCTGCATGTACAGATCCAGGAGTCTACTTTATGTTACTGTTTACTTCATCATACTTGGCGCGTACAGGCATGAGAAATAATGATTGTGTGATTTTTTATAGTGTTCGATACGTATAGCGTGTTCATGACTCACGGACCGGGACAATATAAGGCACCTCGCCATCACCGGTAGCCACCTCCACACCATATACTTGTCGCAGATTTTCCCGACTAAGCACTGCTGCAGGCTCCCCCTCTGAAACTATTTTTCCTTCGTGCATCAGGTACAGTCGATCACAAAACCTTGAGGCCAGTGATAAGTCATGCAGCACCACAAGACAACCTTTCTCGTCAGTGGTAAAGTCTCGCAGTAAATGCATTGTTTGCAACTGATGTTTAAGATCGAGTGCTGCTATTGGTTCATCCGCCAACAGTATTTGCGGATCGGCGGCCAGCGCTCTGGCCAGTAGCATACGGGTGCGCTCACCACCGGATAAAGTCGTTGCATCCTGAAGGCGCAGGCTTTCACAATCAGTTACTGCAATGGCGTTATCTATTGTCGCCTGATCATCAGCAGACAACTTTTGCCACGCTGTTAAGTGCGGACGTCTGCCCAGTGACACGACTCGCTCAACAGTTAACGGCCAGTTTACCGGGCCGCTCTGTGCTACCCAGGCGAGCAAGCGGCTTCGCTCTGCGATGGAAATTTTATTAATATCACGCTGATTAAGAGTGACACTGCCGCTGTGACATTCATCCAGTCCGGCAAGCAGGTTAAGCAACGTAGACTTACCCGCACCATTCGGTCCGACCAGGCCAACCAGTTCTGCGGCATGCACGGTTAACGATACTTCGTTAACCAATGCCCTGCGTGACCGGATGCAGCTTACCTTGTCTGATTGCAAAAGTGCGTTCACAGGTACTCTCTTCTGCTTCTTACAATCAGGTGTAAAAAGAAAGGCGCACCAACGATTGCTGTTAACACACCAACGCGCAGCGGGGAATCAGTCGGGATCAGTCTTACGCCAATATCTGCGGCCAGTAACATACAAGCGCCGCCCAGCGCTGACACAGGTAATAGTCTTCCCGGTTCATGAGATACAAACGGCCTGAGTAGGTGCGGGATAACCAGTCCGATAAAACCGATCATGCCAACGGTTGCGACTGATGCACCAACCGCTAATGAAACCGCAATAAAAACACGCCATCTAAGGCGAACAGGGTGTATCCCCATACTCTGTGCGGTACGCTCACCCAGAGTCAGTGCATCGAGCTGACCACCAACGCCTGCCAGCATGGCCCAACCGATAAGCGTGGTGGGTAACATCAGCCAGAAGTCCCGCATACTGCGATCTGTGATATCGCCAAGCGTCCACAACATAAGTTCTCTGACTGCAAACGGACTCGGTGCCAGATTAAGCAATAAAGACATACAGGCAGTAGCCAGAGCATTGATCGCAACACCAGCAAGAATTAAAGTGGTAATCGATGCATCTCTTCCGGCCAGTATATAAACCAGTACTGTCGCCAAAAGAGCACCCGTCATACCCGCCAACGGCAATACATAGGGTGATATCAGACTATTGCCGAAGTACAACACTATTACGGCAAAGAGTGCGGCACCACTGGCACTGCCGACCAGACCGGGACTCGCCAGCGGGTTACGCAATAACCCCTGCATGGCAGCGCCACATAAACCGAGTGTAGCACCGGCAAATAATGCAATTAACGCACGCGGCAATCTAATTTGACTAAGAATAACGGCATAAACAGAATCGGTATTTGTAATAGTGTCTTTAAGTGCGGCAAATACCGGCAATGAATCACGGCCAATAGCAACAGAAGCCATAAATAAAATCACGGTTGCAGCACTCAACACAAGATACAGCTGCTTTTGTGATATTGCGGTCATGCCTGTATCTGTCATAGGCTGGCAGCTTTCATGAACCTGACGTGAGCTTTTGTCTTTCTGATTGCAACTGCTCGATCACATCAATCGTCCACGGACCGCCGCAAACCGTCATTCTGCTTGGCACGTGAATAACACGCGGGTTGATGCCTGCTTCCAGTAAAGCCGGATGCTCACTGACTGCCTGCGCTCTTGACCAGGTACCGGGACTATAGGGTGATTCGATCAAGGCATCCGGGTTCAGTGAGATTATCGCTTCAAGCGATAGCTTACCGTAACTTTCAATACCAGCTATTGACGCTGCATTGCGAAAGCCGGCTGTCTCTATCATTTGACCACGCAGTGATAATGGCCCACTGGTATAGCCGTTGGGGTCAAACACCGCAGCAATTGGTTGCTCATTGTCCGGGGGCTGAATGCGGGCCAGTTTGTTACGATACTCTTTAACCAGGGCTTCGCCGCGTTGTGGATGGCCAAGCCATGATGCTACATCGAGGATGTTCTGAAATACCGCATCGATACTATCAGCTATTGGCAGTGTGTGAGTCTTTAGACCCACTTCCTGCAGCATAGCAACCGTGTGCTGGCTTGAGTACTGACCAACGATGACAATATCGGGCTGTAAGCCGAGGATCTGCTCTGCATGACCTTCATTGACCGGGTACTCACGTGCAGCTTCAAAGTAGTAAGAGCCTGCCTCCTGGTGCGAAAGATTGGATAAAGATCGAATCTGATCATTATCTGCCAGCAATAACACCAGCTGATCAGCGCACAGATTGATCGATGCGACAGCAACCGGTTCTTTGGCTGTCACTTTTAGTGACAGACAAAGCACGACAATACTAATAAATGATCTGAGCAACATAAGTGTGCCGAGAACTGGCCGCGCAAACACGCTACGCGGCCACTCGTGTTACTACTCGGTAAACACGATGTTAGTCGGATTCAATGTAGTTGCAATTTCGTCTGCAACAACAGAGTTGTCTGTCGGATCAATAATTACAATCCTCGGTGCGACAGGATCAGCAACAGCAATCCAGAGATTGCCGGCAGGACCCGTTGCGATATCGCGAATATCAACACCGCTAAGACCCGCAACTCCCAGGGCATCAATATTACCTGTCACCGGATTGAATTGATCAAGTGATGTGACGTCGAACGCTGTTGAAGTTACCAGATAACCCACTGACGCACTTGCGACTTCTACATTGATCATACGGCCTGTGCCGTCATTGTCATCAATCAGTTGCGATACACTGAAATCAGTGGCATCCAGTGCCACAAGACCGCCTGTCAGTGCAGGCGGTCTGGAGCCATCGAACGCTCCGAAGTCACCTTGTGCAGAGATAAGCAGAGTATCGCTGCTGGTATCGACAGAAAGTTCACTTGGATTAAAAGCAGGCAACTCGATACCCGGAAATTCATTACTGCTACCTGTGTCAATTTCAGTATCGGTTGTGGTATCGATAACTGCTACAGCACCTGGCTGAGTCGGTGCGAAATTTTGCAGACGTTGCATAACAATAAACAGACGGTCGCCAACAATAGCACCACGGGTCGCTTCAGGCACACCATCAGCATCATAGACACTGAGGTCAATTTCACCGATTCTGAAATCTGCCGGGTCAGTGGCAGAAGGATTAACTATCCACATTATCGGGCTACCGTAGCGCAACAGATAAGCTTTTTCAGCGTTAAGGAAAATAAGATCGTGCGGATTACTTGAGACATCTTCTGTTTCGGAATTGGTAGACACTTCGTAAAGAGGTGTAGACGGGTCGTCTACTGAATAGGCTGCGATGCTGTCAGACATAAAGCGACGAATGACAAAATATCTGTCACCAAACGCTCGTACTATCGTATCTGAAACACCGGGATTCAACTCACCTTCAACAGCAAATGGTGCCTCAACATCAACGAGATCAATAACAGAGCTGGTAAAGCCCGCGTCAATTGATGCTACCACTGCTCTTGCTGTCGCAGAGCTGCCTGTGTCGGCATCACCGTCTGTAGCAGTGTCATCGCCCGCACCGGAATCTGTGTCACCGTCGGTGTCCGAATCTGTGTCACCGTCAGCGTCTGAATCTGTGTCACCGTCGGTATCACCGGAATCTACTCCACTGTTATCACCTGCGCCCACAGCGCCATCGTCATCATCGTCACTGTCACAACCAGACAGTACAAGAGTTAGCGCGAGAAGTGACGTGATAAATATTTTACGGTTTAATTTCAATTGTGAGTTCCTGAGTTATATTTAAGTTGATAGAGGTGATACGACTTTACTGCGAAGTACGCGGTTGATAAAAAAGACTGATAAAACCTGCTCTGCCCGGCCGTGGAAAGCCATTAAAATCTTCGAAATTTTCATCGGTTATATTATTAAGCTCAAAATCCAGTCGCCAGTTGCTCCAGTTGCGGCTGACACTGACACCATGAATACGCTGATCAGCTGCAACAAGAAAATTACCGGTGTCAAAGAAACGATCGGTGTTTATTTTGAATTCGTATTCGAGTTTCCAGCGATTGTTTTTCCAACCGGCAGTTAATGCGCCATCAATCGCCGCCTCACCGGGTAACTGGTTGCCTGTCTGGCCACGTATACTCGAGCGGTTTTCGGTATCTTGTATGGTCATGGCAAGATCAACATTGAAACCCGCAGGCCATAAGGCACTGGCTGCGAACTCAGCACCGAGCACAGTAGCACGTGAGAGATTCTGAGAGGTTCCGATCCCCTGAGCGTTGAAGGTGCGTACGATCAAATCATCTCTGTTACTGTGAAACAAGGTGGCGCTGAGTTGCTTGTCAACAGGCTGCGATGGATCAGAATTCCAATTCAGACCGATATCAAAATTAGTTGCGGTTTCTGTTTCCAGCGATGAGTTACCAACAAACAAACCCTGACTGCCAAATAATTCAAAAAACGAAGGGACTCTTTTTTGTAGTGAAGCATTGCCCAGTATCGACAGGCGATCATTCAAGGTATGACTGAAGCCCAGTTGTGGTACGACGGCAGTCGTTGAAAAATCTGCCCGGGCCTGGTCAAAGTTATCAATGTCATAGTTATCGTTGACAACAAACCCCACGGCACTGACTGATATCAGTGTCGCACCCTGGTTGTAGTAACGATTACCCTGAACACTGAAATCACTTCTCAGCCGACGAGCGTTAGTCGCATTCACCTGCAGCAATTCATTTAGCGAGGTAAAATCTTCGCCCCGCAGCTTCAGGCTGAATGACAAACTGTTATCGCTGTTAACCTTTTCCCAATAACCACGTGCACCCAGCACTGAAGTATCAGTTTCGGTCAGCTGGCTCGACAGACCAATACTGGCATCGCGATCATCAAATAATTCATCTTTTATTGATCCGTTAACTTCCCACAATGAAGACCAGCCACCATTTGTGGCAGTTCGGCGCAAAGTTGATCTCCATTGTACGTTGACGCTGTCCAGTTGTGCGGCCCCGGACTCTGAATTGCGAAAGTTGGCAACACCCTCGGAGCGATCAGACAACTGCAGCGCATGCTCAAGCTTTGCATTGCCTCCCAGTCTGTGACCGGTTTTAAAAAAACCCGACAAACTACGCGTCTGTGCATTGTTACGCCGCTCTCTGCGATCATCATCTGTATTGAAATTTGTACCGTTATCATTCAGGAAAGGGAAGTCATTTTCGCTTTGTCTGAATGAGATCGAAGCAACGAAAGTCTGATCGTCCAACAGATTAAACGGGCCACGATACGCCGCAGAGAAACGTGAAGAGCCAAAAGAACCAACACCTGTCAGAAAGCTGCTGACAGGTGTTCCGTTAGCTCGTGCCGATATAATATTGACAGCGCCACCAATGGCAGAGTTACCCAGTTGTACCGGCACGGTGCCTTTATAGATTTCAACTTTCTCGGCCTGTAACAGCTCGATATCGCTGAAATTTACAATACCACTGGACGCATCATTCAACAGAATGCCATCGATATAAACATTCACCTGCTCGGCACTGGAACCACGCAAAGAAACACTACTGGAAGAACCGAAGCCGCCGCTTTCTCTGAACTGCACACCACTTTCAGTTGCAACTATTTCTGCCAGAGAACTACCTGCCTGTTGCAATCTCTGCTTTTCAATGACTTCGCGAAAGCCGGTGAATTCACCTGCTGCGGTGTCACCAATTTCAAACGGCTGGCTATCTGACACGGGACCGGGATCAGAATCGGGCTCATCGGTGATAACAATCGGCCCGAGCTGGGCCTGAGCGGTTGGTATGATGAACAGACACAGATTCGCCACAAGCGCGCGCAGGCACCGGGTGAAGTCATACTGTTCTGGTTGCAGTTGTTTCAAACTCGCCCGCTCGGCAACGTCTTTCCGGGCAGGTGCGAAACAGATAAGGAACCTGAGTTCCCGCCGAAGCACCTCGCTCGGGCAGACACAATGTCATGTCATCGGCGGATATCCTGACTTACGGGTCGACGCTGCTATTTCTACCTTCCCGGCGACATATGCCAGTGGTTGGGCTGATAGCCCGTTGAAATAGCGCTCTCCGTTCACAGTTGCGAGGGCAGTCCAGGATTTTGTCGGTACAACTACCGATAAGAGATAGTGATTTGTATCCAACAGCACCCGGTTCCCCACGGCCTGAGTAACTGGCCGCCCTGTTAAGGACCGAAGCGCCAATGATGACTGAAACCAGAGTCGGTGGCAACCAAAGATCTGTTAAATACGATCTCCATACGGCAGGTATATTTCAACAACGGCCCTGCTGTCTGCAATTAAGTGCAGGCAACAGATGGTTTAGCCGCAAACGCTTTCGGCAACATGTCATCAAGCTTTATACTCTCACTCAACAGCTCACACTTCGGACTCAACCAGCATGGCAAAATCTAAATTCTACGTCGTGTGGCAAGGCAGGCAGACCGGCATTTTCACTGACTGGGAAACCTGTAGAAAACAAGTACAGGGGGTGACCGGTGCCAGATACAAATCTTTTACGAGTCGCAATGAAGCAGAAGCTGCGTTTAAAAGCGGATCTGCTGCAACCAACAACACTACTGCAAAATCAAAAAAAACCGCTAACACCAATAGTCCAAAGACCTGGTCTGCCGCAGAAATAAAAACCCTTGAGTTTGACACATTGATTTACACCGATGGTGGCTGTGAGCCCAACCCGGGTGAAGCAGGCTCAGGCATGGCGATTTATCGCGACGGCAAAATTGATGAACTCTGGTATGGCTTGTACAACCCGGAAGGCACCAATAACACCGCCGAGTTAAATGCACTTTACCAGGCACTGGTTCAGGCGGAGTCAGAGCTCAGTAATAATCGAAGTGTGGCAATTCTCTGCGACTCAAAGTATTCAATACAATGCGTCACGCAGTGGGCTGTTAACTGGGAGAAAAAGGGCTGGACTCGACCGGGTGGCGAAATAAAAAACCTTGATGTAATAAAAGAACTCTATGCGCAGTATCAGTCCATAAAAGACAAGGTAGAAGTGCTGCATGTTAACGGCCACGTTGGTGTTGAGGGCAACGAGCTGGCAGACCGCATGAGTATTCTTGCCATTGAAGAACACAATACCGAGTTCTGCCGTTACATGGATAAGATCAATGTCGAAGAGATTCTGGCATTGCGCGCTGGTTAGCTGCGAATCAGCGAGGTAACCAGTCAAGAAAGCAAGCTGGCAACCTACACCAAGGCTTCAATCATATGACGATGCTCCGTCATATAAATCTTAAACCACTCGGTGAAAGTTTCCGGTTGTTTTTTTATCGCCTGAATAATCTCCGGAATTGACAACCACTGCACCTCAGCAACTTCAGATTTATTAAAGTCACTTACGTTGTGCTGATGATTAAATTTACCGTGAAAACAATGCACGTGTTCATTTTCATACAGATCACCAACCTGTGCAGAGTAGTCAATAGCACCGAACGGAGACAGCGCCACATCCCAACCGAGCTCTTCATTCAATCTTCTGCTTGCACATTCACCTGCTGATTCCTGCCAGCGTGGGTGCGAGCATACGGTATTTGCCCACAGACCGGCTGAATGGTATTTGGAGTCAGCGCGCCGCTGCAGCAATAGTTTGCATCCATCAAAGATAAAAATAGAAACTGCCACGTGCCTGATTTTACTGAGGTGTGCCTCGAGTTTATCAATGGCGTAAAAATCAGAGTCTGTCAGTGAACCGGCAGACAATTGTGATCGCCCGGCACTGCAACGAATTGCAGTGATCTTTTCGTGCAGACCAATGTCTTTCTTTGCACTTTCAGGTATGGTCAATCGACCATGCCTTAGCTCTTCTGCATACTCTTGCGAGAGCGCTTCTGTGGGATCTTCAGTTTGTATTGTCACTATTCGATAATCAGTTCATTCGCTTTACGCGATACAGAAGCTTCTTCTACCACCGGATCGCGACCGCCGCGTAGTATTGAATTACCCTCATATACGTTACGCTGATCTATAGCGGCTGGATTCAGCCAGTCATCTTCATGCATCTGCCCGCTTTGACCATAAGCCGACAAGGCGTTCTGGTAGCAAACCAACCGCACCTGCTCTTCGGGTATACCTCTTTCAAGTGCGAGCTTTGCGGTTTTAGCAACGCCCAGTGGTTCCGAGATACCCCAGTCACAGGCGGAGTCAACCATGATTCGTTCAGCACCATATTCCTGCAGAATTTCTACCATTCTCACGTTACCCATTTTAGTAGTCGGGTAGATAGAAAACGCTGCCCAGTAACCACGGTCAAGCACTTCCCGCACGGTCTCTTCGTTGTTGTGATCGATGACAATTTTAGACGGATCCATGCCGTGCTCCTCACAGACATCCATCGAACGCAATGTGCCACGTTTTTTATCACGATGCGGAGTATGGACCATGACTGGTAAATCCAGTTCTTTGGCAAGCTCAAGTTGCAGGCGGAAGTATTTGTCTTCAAGTTCGGTCTGCTCGTCATAGCCAATCTCGCCAATCGCAACAACACCTTCCTTCAAAGCGAACCTGGGCAGTATTTCCATCACCCCCTCTGCAAGTTCGGCATTGTTGGCTTCTTTGGAATTAAGTCCCACAGTGCAATAGTGACGAATACCGAACTGCCCGGCTCTAAATCGTTCGAATCCAATAATAGACGACAGATAGTCGATATAAGTTCCCACATAAGTGCGTGGCTGACCGACCCAGAACGCAGGCTCGATCACCGCTACAACACCGGCTGCAGCCATGGCCTGATAGTCATCGGTGGTGCGCGAAATCATGTGCGCGTGAGGGTCTATAAACATCATGCCGAAGGGCTCAAAATAATGTAGCGCTAAGTATAGCCGCTTTCCGGCAGATCAATGAGACCAGGACGACAACCCGGCGTCAGCATCTGGCAGCACGACTCTAAGCCGCGCAGTGGCTACCCGACAACTCCAGTGTATCCCACGTCAGCGCACCACTGGTCACAGACTCGGCAAAATCCGGATAGCTGTTCAATAGTGATCGGGCAGCCTCATCAGGAGATTGAAAAAGTGCCAATGCGCCGGCCTGTTGCTCTGCGACATTGTCGGAACTGATCACCCGCTTCAGGTCTTCAATCATATCACCTGTGGCGAAAGCGCCGACACAACGCCACAACTCCGGACTGACTGTCCTGCCAGCAGCCCACCGTTCATGTGCATAGTCAGTGAGTATCAGTGCAAGCTCTCTGTTTACTCTTTGATCCAATCCAAAAACCGGCGCCAGGGAGGAATCAATAAACAGTGCTTTAAGCACCATATGGTTCCAGCGATTCTGATCGAAGTGCAATGCCGGATAGGGGTTGTTGTGAGCAATGGTCTCAAAAACAGATCTGATGTTTGATCGCAAACCCTCACCGATCTGCCAGTCAAGCGCGTCACTACGCGGATACAGACATATACCACAGTAGTAAGCAACAGACTCAGCCAGATCCGCATTGCGAAACAGATCAGGCAGAAGATCGGAAAAGCGTTCGCTACAATGTTCTGCAACTGTACATAGCACTGCGACTCGTGCTGTCGTATCGACACTCCAGGCTGACGGATTCCAGCCGGCACAGCACCGCTCTGCTTCAGCATGTTCATCATCAGATAACCGAAGATCGGTGCGCGATATTTTTCTCGGTATCAGGCCAAGTGTTATATGCAGATCCCGATTGGAATTACTTTTTTTAATTTTTTCGGTCTGCTGCACAAGCCATGCTGAATTTTCAGGGCTTATCCGCTTTAAAAGCCACTGATTCAGTAGTGCAGCAGGCTTTGACTCGACCACATGATTGCCAGTCATGACCGACACCTGTTTTGCAACCATTGAATAGATTGTTTAACAATGGTGATATCTATCTGATTCACTTCAACACCGCGGCCCGGGGCTTCGAGTAGTGTAATGGTCAGTTCACCTCCGAGATGCTCTCGAAACTCGGTAAGGCCACCAAGTACCAGTGGACCATTGTCATCAGTCAGTGCGAGCGTATCATGCCACAGGTTAAAACCCAGCTGCTGCAACAGAGCGACTACGCGTTTTTCTTCTCCGCTGTCGAGCAAGCCGACCAAAACCGAGTACTTTGTGTCAATAGCAAGGCCGATTGCCACTGCTTCGCCATGTCGCAGGCTATAATCGGACAAGGTCTCAATTTTATGTGCCACCCAATGCCCAAAGTCAAGTGGCCTTGCACTACCGGTTTCAAAGGGATCGCCACCTTGTGCAATCTGATTCATGTGCAGCTCTGCGCAGCGCCTGATCATATAACGCATTGCATCTTCTTTAAATTCTGCCAGTGCATCGGCATTTTTTTCAAGCCACAGATAAAAACTGTTGTCACGGATCAACGCTACCTTGACTGCCTCTGATATACCCGCCAGCTTGTCTCTCGGTGGCAATTCGCGAATAAACGCATAGTCGTTCAGAACAGCAAAAGGTGGTGCAAACGTTCCCAGATAATTTTTCTGACCAAAGAGATTAACGCCATTTTTAACACCGACCCCTGAGTCATTCTGCGCGAGCACTGTAGTTGGAATTCTGATATGTCTGATGCCGCGATGCGACGTTGCAGCGACCAGACCTGCAGCATCAAGTAAAGCACCACCGCCAATTGCCATTACATAAGAGTGGCGATCGATATGATAGTCGGCCACAGCTTGTCGCATTTGTTTGATGTAGCGTTCATCTGATTTAATCGCTTCGCCACCGGGCAGCAGTAACGGCTCAGCAACCAGCGCTACGTGATCGTTGTAGAAGCGTACATACTGCTTGAGATCTTCGAGTAAGGTGAGACAAACATCAGTGACTCCGGCATCGATAAAAACCAGCAGGCGATGTCGCTTTGCCGGCTCCAGACGACACAATGTATCCACAACCACGGAGTTGCCGGTATCAAACAGTCCATCGGTAAAATAAACCGGGTACTCGAACGGCACGCTAAAGCGCTGCCACGATACCTCATGCAGGTTTGAGTCATGCACATGCTCGAGTTGAGGATGAGAGTCATCCACCTGATCCTCGCACGCTATAGTCAACGGACTTTTTGACATGAGTTATCTGGTAAACCCGACATAGTTGATGGACACTGGCTGGCAGCCCATCTGCACTCGTTTCAGCGTCGGCCCAATTTTTGTCAGTGTAGAGGATATACTGACCACTGACGGTGGTGATGAGTTCACCGGATATGCGGATTTAATGCCAATCTCCGGCCCGCACCTGTGATCAGACAAACCATTAATCCGTCTGGCGGACAGATCAGTGCGCCACCACAACCCGCGGACGGGAACCCCGGATTCCGACTTAGCGGACTTCTGCCGTGCAAACTCCCGGCCCGGCCACAATAAACAGAGATCTGCCATGCGCATAGTCAATGCCATTTTGATGGTACTGATGTTTTTATTTATCGTAGTTCAATACAACGATCCGGACGGCAAGTTGTGGATGGCACTCTATGCAGTGCCTGCAGCCTGGACCGCAGTGGCAACATTCAAACGATCGATACTGGGCAACCACATTGCCAGAACGCTGCTCGGCTTGTGTATTATCGCCTCATGTTTTGGTGTTTACTGGTTCTGGCCCGATACACCCGGCTGGTGGCAACAAGAAGTCTGGTGGGAAACAGAAACTGCAAGAGAAGGCATGGGGATGATGATCATTGCCATCGTGCTTGTAACAGTGTGGCTCAGCCGTCCCAAAGCAGGTATCATCTACGAACATTGATTAAGTAGAAGTAACCTTCTAAAAGAGACAAAAGATACCATGAGTTCAGGAACCTACACTCCACCCCGAGTATGGAAATGGGACGCCGAAAACGGCGGTGAATGGGCGAGCATAAACAGACCGATCTCAGGTGCAACCAGTGATAAAAAACTCGCAGTGGGAAAACACCCGCTTCAACTTTATTCACTCGCCACACCCAACGGTGTGAAAGTCACCATCATGCTTGAAGAGCTACTCGCGCTCGGCCACAGCGGTGCAGAGTACAATGCACATTTGATCAGAATCGGTGAGGGCGATCAGTTCGGCAGCGGCTTTGTCGAAGTCAACCCGAACTCTAAAATCCCTGCACTGATGGATCACAGCACCGGCACGCCTGTGCGGGTGTTCGAATCCGGCGCAATCCTGATGTATCTGGCAGAGAAGTTCGGTGAATTCCTGCCAACAGAATCTGCAGCAAGAGCCGAATGTTTATCATGGTTATTCTGGCAAATGGGTAGCGCACCTTACCTTGGTGGTGGCTTTGGACATTTTTACGCTTATGCACCAGAGAAGTTTGAGTACGCCATCGACCGCTTTACCATGGAAGCTAAACGCCAATTGGATGTACTGGACAAACGACTTGAAAATAACAAGTTCATTTGTGGTGACAATTACACCATTGCGGACATCGCTATCTGGCCATGGTACGGACAGGTCGCACTCGGCACCGTATACAATGCGGCAGAGTTTCTGCAGACTGAAAGCTACACTCATCTTATGAGATGGGCCAAAGAAATTGAATCTCGCGAGACAGTTAAACGTGGTCGCATGGTGAATAGATCATTCGGCCCCGAAGAAGATCAGCTACATGAACGCCATGATGCGAGTGACTTTGACACCAAAACGCAGGATAAGATTGGCTAGCATTTTCATCCGGTAGCGCGGCGTACAGTATACCTTTACGCCGCCAGAAGCGCCTCCATAGCAGCTAAAAACTGCTTCACCTCGGCTGGTGAGTTGTAATGGCACATCGACACACGAATACAGGAATCCAACCCCAGCGGTTGCAGAATATTGCTGGAAAAGTAATCGTTTTTTCTGACATGCGTTCGAACACCCCGATCATTTAAAAAACTGACCACATCAGCTGACGGGATGCCATCGACCAGCATTGATACCAGTCCTTCGCGATGATCATTATCATCACCACCGATAATAGTCACCAGTGGCATTTGACGAAGACCTCTCTGGCCATCTATGCCGTCAATCATTGCGGTAACCAAACCAGCTTCATGATCAACCATGGCTTTACCCGCCGCAACAATACGTTCGCGCCTGTCTGTGGAATTAGTGAAATTCGAACCGAGCCACTCCACATACTTTACAACTTCTGAAAAAGTAGCATAGGCAGACGTGTCACGAGTACCCAGCTCCCATTGAAGCTCTGCACTGCCATCAAGTTTTTCATGTTCGATTGCCGCCATTCTTGGTGATAACCAGGCAACGCCATAGTTATGTTTGGAGAACACCTTGTAAGCAGACACCGCAAAGGCATCAATGTTGTAAGATTTAACATCGATACTGCCGTGTGCGGCGTGTTGAATGCCATCGACTATGATAAAACAATCCGGTGACACCGCTCTTATCTCTTTACTGACTGCCGCAACATCTACCCCTATACCGGTAACCGGGCTGGTTTGAATAATAGTTGCAACACGTACGTCGGGCGTGATGTGTTGTTTGTATTCATCACTGGTAATACCTGCAGTATCATTATTGTGTGCAATCAACACATGTGATCGGTTGGTTTTTTCTGCCCACTGTCGTGTGGCACTGCGGGTTGCCGGATGCTCAAGTGTTGAACTCAGCACCGTTCCGCCCTCAGGGCTCGCAACAATTGCATTGCGCACTAGCCGAAACAACAACTCGGTACCACTTTCACCGACGATAATCTGCCCGCTGGAAGCACCGAGTAATAATTTTGCATCAGCTCTGGCCTGATCAATAATGCGCACCAGCTCGTGAGATGCAGGGTTATCACGCCCCTGATTATCAGGGATCGCACTTAACGTAGTATTGACTTCCACCACAGACTTTAGCGTCAGTGAACCACCGGCATTTTCAAAAAATGCTCTGGGCCCCTGGTATGGGCAGCTATCAACGTGGTGGAAGCGGTCTCGTATTTCCTGCAGTAGTTTCTCTTCAAACATAAATATTCTTATAGATTAGAATTTGCCAGTAACAAAGCAGTAAGCCATATAACCGTAAACTATACCACTACCACTGCAACAATCTGCGCCGTACCACCAGCAACCTGCCACTTCACATCAGTATGCATGAACCGCATTCCCCAGGTCTGCCCATCCCTGCCATCCTTACCTCGTTCATGCGCCGGCCGCGGATCAAGTGCAATGGTATCTTCTATCAATGTCTGTAGCGCTCTGGCGTTTGCAGCATCTGGTGCCGCTTCGGCGAGTTCATCAAGTGCCGGGCCGGACCACTCAACAGGCAGGGTTGCTTCAGCTGCATCAGCCCAGTCACTGTTTGCCTGCGGTATGGCATCGGCAAAAGGAATGTAGGGTTTAATATCAAGCACCGGTGTACCGTCAAGAAAGTCACCGGCGCGCACGTGTAACAATATTTCGGTTGCAGTAAACTCAACCCGCTCAAGCAATACAGCGCTCAGACCAATCGGATTAGGCCGGTTAGGACTGCGGCTTGCGTAGACTCCAACGGTTTTCTTGCCACCTAATCTGGGTGGCTGAACCAACGGCTTGAAGCGATTGTAGTTTTGCTTGTGGAATACAAAAACAATCCAGAGATGACTAAACGACTCGATATCTCTGACAGCGAGTTCATTGTCAGACGTGGCTTCAAATACAATGCAGGCTGTGGCTGAATTTACCAGCCCTGCCTGCCTTGGTATACCGAACCGCTGCGGATAGCACGAACGAATAGTGGCTATTCGGCGCATAGAAAAGTCAGTTTGATCGTTCATTAGCCCGGACTATTCATGAAATGGCGAGCTTATCGCGCAGAGATTTG
>CAZKAQ010000071.1:10844-19705 GCA_964550655.1 uncultured Granulosicoccaceae bacterium | reverse complement strand
GCTCTGTTAATCGCCAAGGTATTAGGTGGTGCGGTAGCACTGGGCAGTGGTATGCCCGGTGGTGTATTTAGTCCGGCACTTTTTATAGGTGCTATGTTTGGCGGTGTATTTTGGTATATCGCGCAGCTACTGGTGCCGGTTGAGTTATCCAGCCAGGGTGTCTATTCTGTAGTTGGTATGGCGGCAATTGCATCGGCAATGCTCGGTGCTCCTATCTCAACCTTGCTTATCGTTTTTGAATTGACCATTGATTATGATCTTGTTATTGCAGTGATGCTTGCTGCTGCCATGGCGAGTACCTTCATGCAGCTGATGCCACATAGCTCGTTTTTTCGCTGGCAGCTGGCGATAAGAGGTATAAACCTCAATACAGGTCGTGATCAGGGCTTACTGCGAACTAAAACTATAGACGAGTACGTTACTCAGAAATTTATTCGCGTAGATCAGGGTGCGACCTTAAGTGCTGTTGAGTCTTCCATGTATGCTCACCGACGCTACATAGCAATTGTGTTGAACGGCGAGGAAGAATTTATCGGTAGTTTATCTACTGATGAACTGGCGGCAGGAGTTGTTAATAACCGTGAGGCAATGTGTGATACTGCGATGAATGCGGCTGAGCATGCTATACCTTCCAGCACAAGTTTGCTGGCAGCGCTTCAGTTTCTTAATGAACGCGATACCAACTACGCCCCGGTAACTAAAACCGGGGATGACACTGAAGAAGTAGTTGGTGTGATATACCGTAGCGATGTAATGAAAGCACTCTATGAGATGATGCGTGCTGCCAGATCTGAAGAGTATGGCGTTACTTAATACGCGTTCAGCACCACAACCTTAAGTTGATCATGCGGAGGCACTTGTTACTCTGCAGGAATTTCATGGTATTCGCCATCAGTACCGAGGTAGGTGTTAGCCTCATAGAATGATGCTTTGCCACTGTCGAGCAGCACTTTCAACATACCGTCAACCTGGTTGCCGGCCGCTGCATATTTTTCAGCAAACTGTGCAGGGCCAATGGCGTCGAGCATTTCGAACGGCCCCTGATTCCAGGCAAAGCCCCATCGCATCGCACGGTCTACATTGACAATATCGTTTGATATTTCAGGCACCAGTGAACTGCTGTAGCCAAGTGTTGAGCTCATTAAGTCCCACGCAAATTTACCTTCGGCATCGTCGCTGAACATCAGTGTTTTGATATCCTTATGTTCGGCATCAAGCGATGCTGCTGACATGGGTCGCCACGCTCTGGATGAAAGATCAAAAACTTCCATCGACTTTTCACCGGTATCTGATTTAGTGAGCTTATAGAAACCGCCACCGGTTTTGCGACCAAGCTGTCCGTCTTTAAGCATTGACATCTCGGTGTCCGGCATTTTCAAAAAGGCGCGGCCTGCATCGTCTGCGGGCAGGTTCTGTTCGAGGTTTTTGGCAACAAAATCCATTACATCCAAACCAATCAAATCGATCAGACCATAGAGTCCGGTAGGTGGAAGCCCGACGGGTTTCGACATCAGCGCATCGACAGTTTCCATTGAAAGTCCGGCGTTGGCTGCTTTGTGCAGACCGGATAACATCCAGTTACAACCGATACGATTGCCAATAAAGTTGACTGTGTCTTTGGCGTATACCACGCCCTTGTTCATGGGGCCGGATAGAAAAGCTGCAAGCCTTGAGATTGCAGCCGGATCGGTTTTGCTGCCTGGTACCAGTTCAACCAGTTTCATCAGGTGAACCGGGTTAAAGAAATGTGTTACGGCGATGTCTTTTTGCATACGCTGTGGCATATCTTTGTAGATATCGCGCAGTGGTATGCCAGAGGTATTTGTTGTCAGTACAGAGCCGTCCTTTCTGACTGCCTCGAGTCGGGTGAAGAGATCGCGCTTGATATTGACATCTTCGACCACGGCTTCACATAGCCAGTCGCAGTTTTCAAGCGTCTGTAAATCGGTTTTCAATGAACCGGGGGTGATGAGCCCGGCCTGATCTTCAGTAATTGCCGGGCGTTTGCCTGAAGTGAGTCGGTCGATTGCTTTTTGCGCGGTTTCGGTTTCAAGGTCGAGCAGTGTGACATTGGCCCCGGTTGCCGCACATAAACCGGCAATACCCGCACCCATGGTGCCGGCACCGATGACGCCAACGTTTTTTATTGCTTCAGACATGTTTATTCCTGATTGTGTTGCTGTCGCGCGAGTGTAGGGTAACTGGCCGTTTTACACCAGTCGTATGGTGGTGTACATCTGATAAACTGCCGTAACCCAGACGCACCCGATCACTCTGTAGTCTGCTTTCAGAGCAGGCTAACCACCAACCGGAATCCCTTATGCCACGTCATATTGGTTTTGATACGCTCATGTTGCATGCAGGGCAGCGTCCTGATCCGACAACAGGTTCACGCGCCACTCCGTTGTACCAGAGCACCTCGTTCGTCTTTCAGGATGGTGAACACGCTGCATCGCTGTTTAATGTCGGTCGGGCGGGTCACGTTTATTCAAGGATCTCGAATCCGACTGTGGCGGTACTGGAAGAACGCATGGCAGCCCTTGAAGGCGGGGTAGGTGCGGTTTGTACTGCCAGTGGTATGGCAGCAATTCACCTGGCCATCATGACCCTGGCTGATGCGGGCTCGCATATTGTCGCCTCGCGTGCACTCTACGGTGGTACCCACAATCTGCTTGCCTACACCTTGCCGCGTTTTGGTATCGAGACAACGTTTGTTGATCCGCAGGATCCGCAACAGTGGCAGGATGCGGTTCGCGATAATACAAAATTGTTTTTTGGAGAGATTGTCGCCAACCCGGGTTGCGAAGTGCTCAATATAGAAAAAGTATCAGCCATGGCTCACGATGCGGGTCTGCCGCTGGTATTGGACTCAACGTTAACGCCACCTTGTCTGATAAACCCGTTTGAATTCGGTGCAGATATCGTGGTTCATTCATTGACCAAGTTTGTCGGTGGGCACGGGGTAGCGATCGGTGGTTGCGTTGTTGATTCCGGTCGTTTTGACTGGGCGGGGTCAGGTAAGTTTACCCAGCTCTCTGAGCCCTATGAGGGATTTCACGGTATGAACTTCGTCGAGGAGTTCGGACCCAGTGCTTTTGCCATGCGAGCCCGCAAAGAGGGCTTGCGAGATTTTGGTGCAAGCATGAGCCCGGCCAATGCTTTTTATCTTTTGCAGGGCTGTGAAACACTGTCTATGCGTATGGCGAGGCATATTGAAAATGCTCGTGCAATTGTTGAATTTCTTGCCGCGCATGATGCGGTTTCAAGCGTTGCTTATCCTGAGTTACCGGATCATCCGGATTGTGATCTGGCGGCGAAGTTACTGCCCAACGGTACAACCGCGGTATTTAGTTTTGAGGTCAAAGGCGGACGTGATGCAGGCAGGCGTTTTATAGAGAAACTGAATCTGTTTTCACACCTTGCCAATGTAGGCGATGCCAAATCACTGGTGATCCATCCGGCCAGTACTACGCATAGCCGGATGGACGCTGCTTCTTTAAAGCAAGCCGGTATTTCAGAAGGGCTGATACGGCTTTCAATCGGACTTGAGGATAAGCGCGATCTTATCGATGATTTATCTGCGGCACTTAAGGCTTCGCAAAAAGGTGCCAGATCATGAAAATAAAACATGATGGCCATGACGTATATATCTATACCGGTGGTGAAGAGCACAAGCCGGAACGCGAATCTATAGTTTTTATTCATGGCGCTGGTATGAATCATACGGTCTGGACGCTGCTTGCCAGATACTGGGCCAAGTCAGGCTACAATGTTGCCGCCATTGATTTGCCAGCTCACGGCTTAACCGGGGGTGATGTTGCAGAGACTATTGAAGACAACGCCGCTTTTGTTTGCAGCATAGTTGATCAGCTTAACCTGAGCGAGCCAGTCAATGTTGTAGGCCACAGCATGGGTTCATTGGTCGCATTGGAAACAGCGGGTCTTTTGCCGTCAGTGAAATGTCTTGCGATGTTGGGTACGACGGTACCGATGATTGTCGGTGCACCCCTCTTAGATGCTGCACGTGACAACAATCGTGCATCTATCGATATGATCTCTTTGTTCGGCCACAGCTATGGATCGCAAATCGGTAGTAATCCGGTAGCCGGTATTTCGGCTCAGTTGCTGGCTGAGCGCGTGCTTGAAAGCTCAGCAGATGGAGTTCTGTATGCAGCGCTTAACGCCTGCAATGAATATAAAACCGGTTTGCAGACTGCCGCTAAAATTTCCTGTCCGGTCGGTTTAATACTTGGTGAGTTTGATCAAATGACGCCGAGAAGAAGCACCGGTGAGTTGTTAAATGCCTTTGCTGATGCTCACGAGATCTGTATCCCTGATTGTGGCCATATGATGATGTCAGAGAAGCCGGAAGCAACTCATCATGCATTGCGGCAAGTGATAGAATTTCGTTAGTGACCATAGAACGACTGAAAAAAATAAAAGCCTGTCTTGAGCGAAGACAGCCTGATCTGGCAGTTATCACTGATCACATGCACAAGCCTCACAACGTGTCTGCAGTGATGCGCACTTGCGATGCTGTTGGTGTCTTCAGTTTGCATGCAGTGATGCCGGAGAATGAAGACTTCAGGGCGCGTAGTGGTATAGCGATGGGCAGTGATCGCTGGCTGGATATTCATGTGCACAGCGAGATCACCGCGGCGATGAGCACGCTCAAAGAGGATGGCTTCAGGATTGTCGCCGTACATAAGAGCGCGCGTTCGGGTAGTTTCAGGGATATCGATTATTGTCAGAAGACGGCCATACTGTTTGGTGCAGAGTTGTTTGGTGTCAGTGATGAGGCGGCAGCTTTGGCGGACAGTCACGTCAGTATTCCAATGCAGGGCATGGTCGAGTCCTACAATGTTTCCGTGGCTGCGGCGATCGTACTGAGTGAGGCGCAAAGGCAAAGGGACGGAGCGGGTTTTTATGCTGGTCAACGGCTCGATCAGGCTACCTTTGATCGCACGCTTTTCAGGTGGTATCGGCGCAAAGAAGCAGATTTCTGCGATGCGAATGATCTGGATTACCCGCAAATTGATACCGAAACCGGCGAATTACTTGATCCGGAGGCATTCGCCCGCGCGCGATCAGAATGAGCAAATCGTACTAAAAATGAGCAAATCGTATTAAATTTGAATCAATTTGAAAATATATTGATACGCTAGTGACAAGACTGTAAGTTTTGAGACATAATGTACCTAACAACCTCGCAATATTAGAATTGTGAGCTACGTGCCTAAACAACCATTAAGAGATTGTTTGATATGTCTACTAAATTTCACTCATTAGGAATATCTATAGTACTTGCCATGTTCGCAACGGGTGTTGCAGAGTCGCAGGATAACGCGCAACAAGAGCTCGGCCTCTACCCACCCAATGCTCAGCCGGGCGAGTGTTACGCCAAAGTACTGGTGCCAGCCAAGTTTGACACGATCAGTGAAAAGGTCATCAAACGAGAAGCGACCGAGGAGATCAATATTGTCCCGGCGAAATTCGAATGGGTCGAAGAGCGCGTACTGACTAAAGAAGCCACCGAAACACTGGAATTAGTACCGGCAGCTTTTCGCTGGGTTGAAGAGCGAGTCATGGTAGAACCGGCAAGCACCCGCCTGGTGTCCGTACCTGCGGTGTATGAAACTGCCACAGAGCGTGTGCTTGATCGTCCGGAGCAAACCACCTGGAAGAAAGGTCGAGGGCCGATAGAAAAAATCGATAACACTACGGGTGAGATACTGTGTTTGGTGGTTGAACCGGCGACTTTTAAAACCGTTAGTCGTACGATTGTTAAGACACCGGCAACAACCCGTTCTGTCGATGTACCACCGGTATTCAAAACAGTCCGCAAGCAGGTAGTTGATCGGCCTGCCGAAGTTAAGAGGACAAAAATGCCGGCTGAATACAGCACTATTCGCGTGCGTAAAATGATTGCACCGGCCTCTGAGCAGCGGGTCAGTGTACCGGCAGAATTTCAGACGGTAACCAAGCGTGTAAAAGTATCTTCAGAGCAGCTCAGCTGGAGACCGATCCTGTGTGAGACCAACGTGACTCAGGACATCATCGCACGGTTACAAAAAGCACTTAAATCCAAAGGATTCAGCCCTGGAGATATTGATGGAGTATTAGGCAGTGCCACCCTCGGAGCGGTTGAGGCCTATCAGAGGGCGAATGGACTTGCTCGTGGCGGGGTGACGATGGAGACAGTTGAGTCACTCGAAGTGAAGCTGCGTTAGGCAGTGCCTGACATAAGAAGTTAAGCAGAAGGGGCCGGCAATCGGCCCCTTTGCTATTTATGGCACTGGTATTTATTTAGCCTTTCTTTTTGAAGGCAGGACTGGCTATTACCTCATCCAGAACCGAGAAGATCGAATCGCGGATTTCATCGACTTGTCCCATACCTTTGATTGATACAAAACCCGGTGCGGCATCGCCGTGCTTCTCGCTGAGATTTTTGTAGTATTTAATCAAGGGGGCGGTTTGCTTGTGATAAACACTGAGGCGACGTCTGACAGTTTCTTCTTTGTCATCGTCGCGCTGGATTAGTGGTTCCCCGGTCAGATCATCGAGGCCGTCTTTTTCCGGCTTGTTAAATTCGATGTGGTAAGTCCGGCCGGACTCCGGATGGACGCGTCTGCCACTGATGCGTTTGACGATTTCTTCATCGTTCACACCAATCTCGATAACGACGTCGATTCTGATGCCACCCTGGATTAGTGCTTCAGCCTGACCGATGGTGCGGGGAAACCCGTCCAGCAGAAAGCCTTTTTCACAGTCAGGTAAAGTAATGCGTTCCTTGACCAGTCCGATGATTATCTCATCAGGTACCAGCTCACCGTTGTCCATGAGTTCCTTGGCTTTGTGGCCGATTTCGGTTCTCGCTCTGATCGCGGCCCGCAGCATGTCACCAGTGGAAATCTGTGGAATCTCGTATTTCTCGGCAATGAAGGCAGACTGGGTCCCCTTCCCGGCGCCAGGGCCACCGAGTAAAATTAAGCGCATTGATTAAACCTGCTAAATAAAAATCTGTCATTGCCGGGACATTCGTACCCTCATTCCCGAGTCGCGTATTATAGGCCGCTTGACCGGTACCTTGTGATTCTCTTGAGAATGTTGGGCTTAATGTCAGCTAGTGTGATAATTATGCAATAGTTTGCCGAGTTATTGTAATGATTCCCATCCCTACACCTGCTGAGCTGGAAAAATACCGCCAGGATATTGTGTTTTCAGAAACGCTTTGCCAGCAAGCGCTTACTTTCCATACCACCTGGGGCTTGTTTTCCCCCAGAGAGATCGATGCCGGTAGCCGATTATTACTTGATTACCTGCAGGGCATGGAGGTTTCAAAATGTCTTGATGTCGGCTGCGGCTACGGTGCCCTGGGATTAACACTGGCGGCTACGTATCCTTGCTGCCAGGTGATGATGATTGATAAAGACTTTGTTGCGATCGACTACTGCCGGAAAAATGCTGCGCTAAACGGACTGACCAACACCGAGATATTTTTGAGTAACGGATTAAATCAGGTAGATGCAGATTATTTTGATCTGATCGTGACCAATTTACCGGCGAAATCCGGAAAAGAACTTTATACCTTGATGTTTTGTGATATCTACTCGAAACTCGCGCCGGGTGGTCGTTGCTGCATTGTGACGATCAACGGCTTGCGACAGTTTGTCAAACGCAACTTCAATGACATTTTTGGCAACTACAAAAAGCTTAAACAAGGCCCGGTCTACACGGTTGCGATTGCAACAAAAGAATGACTGTTTTCAGCTTGTGTTCTGCAGCGAGAAGAATCGGATCGCGTTGTTGCTGGTTGCCTCTGCCAGCTCTGCTGTTGTTTCCGGTCTGACTGAAGCCACCGTCTCCAGCACCAATGGCAGATTGCATGGTTCGTTGCGCCGGGTCTTTGGTTTTGGCCGCAGGTTTCGCGGCATCAGATACGGTGCATCTGTCTCGATCATCAGTCGGTTGAGCGGGATATTGCCAACGCAGTCAAGCAGATGGGCGCCTCTGCGTTCATCGCAGATCCATCCAGTGATGCCGATGTGGCAATCGAGCTGCAGATAATCATCGAGTGCCTCTGCGGTGTCGGTGAAGCAATGCACGACTACCTGACCAATGCGACTCCGGTGTTCTTTGAGCACCGACAAAAAAGTATCGTGCGAGTCGCGTTGATGGAGAAAAAGCGATTTACCGGATTCTTCGGCGAGTTCGAGGTGAGCGTGAAAGCTCTCTATTTGTTTTTTTCTTGGTGAAATGTCACGAAAAAAGTCCAGTCCGGTTTCACCCACGGCCTTGACAACATCAAGCTTGATTAAATCTCTTAAGGTTGTTTTGGCAGTATCGGAATATTGTTCAGCATGATGCGGGTGGATGCCTGCCGTAGCAGAGAACAGATTGGTGTTTGTGTCCGCCAGCGAGATAGCTTTTGTGCTGTCTTCGATGTCTGAGCCGGTAACGATCATGTGGCTGACGTTGGCTTGCCGTGCCCGGTTTATAACGTCTTCAAAATCATTACCAAAGGATTCGTGCGTGAGGTTGGCGCCGATGTCGATGATTGCTTTTTCTGATGGTGCTGTTGAGAACACAAATTTATCCAATGCTGTTAACTGCTCGTGATAAATAATTGTACTATCATAATTCTAATAAGCTGTCATATGATGGTGCTGCAGGTTTTATAATACCTGTGTGGTTATATCTATAGTTAGCCTTTATTGGCAATAGCCTGATGTTTTGTTTTCTGTTCTAATGACAGGTTGGGTGTATAGCTAAGCAATAAGCGTTAAATAGAATTCGTTTTCGCAACCATTTAACTTAACCGATCTTCACTTAACCGATCTTCACTTAACCGATCTTCACTT
>CAZKAQ010000071.1:0-10744 GCA_964550655.1 uncultured Granulosicoccaceae bacterium | reverse complement strand
GATCTTCACTTTACTGATCTTCACTGGGCAATAGAATAGATGCTTGTTAGATTCCCCGCTTTTCTGATTTTCATTAGCCTGTTTTTTGTTCATCCGCTTGTGCAGGCAGATCACACAGAGGTTGAGCAGCGCTACAGCAAGCAGAGAGAAGCGTATAAAGAGTTAACGGCTTTGTTGCGCGCAGGCGAGCTGGCTACAGCAATTTCACGGCGTCATGAAATCGACGGCTACCCGCTCACGGACTACTTTGACTATCTGGTCCTGCGTCAGCAAATTGCACAATCCTCGATGCCGTCAGAATTTATGCGGCAGGTAGCAACACAGAAAGCTGACAAGCGGCTGCATCGCCGATTACTCGGGGCGGTGAAAAACAGAAGTGTAGAACTCAAGCGCTGGCAGGACTACAACCTTGCTCTGGCCGAAGAGAATGCGCCTTATCATCCCTGTGATGACCTGCTTGCCGGGCTAATCAACGGTCAGCCGAAGCGTTTCGTAAAGCAAACGAGTGACTTGTGGTCTGCTGTCGATCTCCACACCGGTAACTGTGACAAAGCGTTTTCAATTCTGCTAAAAGATGTGTCGGACGTACCGACCGCGGCGTTGTGGCATCGTACTGTGGCTTTAATAAAGCGCGCTGAGTTCGATTCAGTCAGATCTTTACTGAAATACTTCAATCGTCGTGATGGACAAATTGTGCGCGCCTGGATAGACGGAGTCGACAATCCGGCGCAGGCGTTACAAGCTGAAGTGGCGCAGGGAAAAACTGTTCATCACAAGTCGATTGCCGAGTTTCTTCTGCGACGATGGGCACGTGATGATCTACCCGCTGCCCTGCGGTTCTGGCGCGCTAACGGGGAGCGCTTCGGTTTTAGTCAGAAAGATGTCAGTAAGGCGGTTGCAAAGTATGCGGTATTGTCTGTCAAACGCGGTCTGCCGGAGTCCGGTGAGTTGCTGGACAGTGCCACACAGGATCGCGATGTTCGCTATTGGCGAGTGCGCCTCGCGCTGCGTGAAAAAGATTGGCAGCAATGTATTGCAAACCTGAACCAGCTGACTGAAACCGAACAGGCAATGCCTCGATGGCGCTACTGGAGGGCACGATGTCTTGAGTCGCAGGGATTCAGTCAGGATGCTGAACGTATATACGCAAGTATTGCGGGTGAGTTTGAGTACTACGGTTTTCTTGCCGCAGATAAGCTGTCGCAGGGTTATTCTATAAAGTCCGTGTCACCACCCGATGCTGACGTACACGATCTCAAAGATGAACCGCAAATAATAAAAGCCCTCGAATATTTCTTTGTCGACCTGCCATGGGAAGGACGTCGAGAGTGGAATCGGGCATTGGAAAACGCATCCAAAGCGCGGTTTCTTGCCGCCGCGCATTTGGCTGAATCTGTCGGCTGGTACGACCGGGCGCTCGGTGCCGCATTCAATGCAGATGCAACAGATTCGCTGCGATGGCTGTTTCCTGAGGCTTACAAAGCAAATGTTACTCCGGTTGCCAGTCGGCACAATGTACCGCGTGAATTTGTCTACGGCGTGATGCGGCGGGAAAGTCGCTTCACCTCGGACATTAAATCATCTGCCGGCGCTGTAGGGTTGATGCAGTTAATGCCCGGCACTGCAAAACAGATGGGACAGGAGCTTGGTATTGAAGCACCGGTGGGACGACTGATAGACAGCGAGTTAAATATCAAACTGGGTGTCAGGTATCTGGAATATGTGTTGGATCGCTTTGATAAGAATTTTGCGTTTGCTGCAGCTGCCTACAATGCTGGCCCGTCGCGAGTAAAAAAATGGATCGAAGACAGGCCGATAGACACAGACTTGTGGATAGAGACTATCCCGTTTGATGAAACTCGTGCCTATGTGCAGGCGGTGTTATTCAATACCGCTGTTTTCGAGTGGCTGACACAAGATGGCAGGGTCACTCGTCTTGAAAATCGAATGAGTAATCTGGCAGTTTCGCAGTTGCAGGAGTAGTGGCTGCGCAACTTCCGGCGCACTGACTATTTGTCAGCAGCAGAACCACCACGGCACGCCGGTGACGCGGTGGCACTTTCGCCACGCGCGGTCCATTCATTCGGTGTGAAAGTGTGCATAGCCAGCGCGTGCACACCGGCGTTAAGTTCTGCTTCGAGTAGCTTGTTGATTATGCGGTGGCGCGCTATCAAAGGCTTGTCGTTAAAATTCTCGCTAACCACTACCAGACGAAAATGAGATTCTGTTGCAGGGCCGCTATGCATATGACTCTCGTTCTCTACCTCAAGTAAAGTGGTTGACAGTGCAGATTCGATTTTAGACTGGATTGTCGCCTGAACGCTCATGGGCCTGCTCCGGTTGCGGGATTTTTTTAGTTGCAGTTATTCTACCGTCCGAAGGCAGCATAGCGACAATTTACGGCTCGTATTCATAAAGCAGAGTCCAATTTCTGTTGTCGGGTTATACGGTGACCGATCGTTCTGGTATTCTAGGCGGTCATAACCAACCTCTCGGCGCCCGGATGTCTCAACTTCAACTCAACGGCAAAATTGTCAACGACATCAGAACGGTATTGTCGCAACATGATTCCGCAGCCCAGGACCCCGGTGTTGCTTCTCAGTATCTAAGCGCGATCATCGGTTTTTTGTTGGGTCAGGAAGACATGCCGGAGCTACAAAAGCAGGAAACATTGCAGGAGCTAATGGCATTTGCCGGTCAGGTAGCAGCTGATGTCTCGCAACAAAAGTCAGCACATATGCAATCTGCCTCCGGTGTCTGGAAGCCCGGGATGCCTTGATTAAGTCCGGCAATCTATTCAGAACCTGTAGATTAATTCTTAGTCGATCGGGTAATCGAGTCTGAGTTTGGCTCACAAAGTTAAAACACAAATTTTCATTAACATTTATAAAACAAAGGTGCAGATCCATGTCGCAAGCTACCGCCAGACACATTCTGGTTGATTCAGAAGAGAAATGTCTCGATTTAAAAAAGCAGATCACCGATGGTGCGGACTTCGCAGCGCTCGCTTCCGAGCATTCCTCCTGCCCCTCGGGCAAACAGGGAGGTGATCTTGGGTCATTCGGGCCGGGGCAGATGGTGCCTGAATTCGATAAGGTGGTATTCAATGAAGCGGTCGGGGAAGTTCACGGTCCGGTGAAGACACAATTCGGTTATCACTTGCTGGAAGTTACTTCACGTACGTAAACTGGCAGTTATCATTACAGTAGACGAAAAAAAGGGCGCCGAGGGACGCCCTGAAATTTCACGCACATTTTATTATTATTAGTATTACCAGTCTGTGGCGGTTTGAGCCGCCACCTTCCATCGTCTTTCCGGACCCGCTATATCCAGATTGACGGAAGAGGTTTCAGGCATTGTGCTATGCCTTATTTTTGTTAAAACTTGTTGTCAGCTTTTCAATTCGCGTGATTCCGACACCGCTGTTCAGAAACGAGGAGTGCTCCTTGATCTGCTGACCACGAGTCATACTGTAATTTCGAATTGAGAAAAATACAACAGTTGTATCGAATACTTTCCATTTTGTTTACTTAATGCAACAATAGTTAACTTCGCCATCCTTTTTAATGAAAACAATAAGTTAGCTGATTAGACCACTACTCCTGGAGCTGGAAGTAACGGTTGTGTAACTTAAATGGAACATATTCGTAAACAGAATCCAGCGAAACATGTATCTTTTCGCTGAATTCATCAGACCACGCGATTAGCTGTTGGTTGTTATCGCAACTGTTCTTTAATGGCTTCTGAATCAGCACTGCCTGATAACCTCAATAGTCAGTCCCATTGATAGCGTAAAATTCAGAACTACGGTGATGGAGTCAGCGCTGTGCAGTTAGTAAAAAAAACCAGGCACATGCATTTCCGGGTTGGTCGAAGTTGCGTATTTAATCAGGCAAATGGTGAAGCTGAGTGATAGACAACTTGTATCACTCAAAGTTATGCAGTGGATTTTTGCGCTGACAATCCAATAACGCTTGCCAGTAACGATTGTTAGACAATTTCTAAAAGCTAAAGCAATTACTAACGGTGTTGTGAGTTGAACGATGTATGACTACTGCCGGTACGATGCGATTCTTGCAAACTGTTCTTTTAATACACTGCTTGTATTGCTCTATAGTAACAAGGGTGGAAAACTTATCGGTTCAACCAGGCAGTAAAACGTAACGTAGATTTGCTGCAGTTATAGCGATACTTTACCATAGCAACTCATTACCTTTAGCACTTGCAAAATGATTAAAGTCACTGGCCTTACGGTCAGGCTTTGTTCAGTTACGGTTTGCTGCGTCTGTTAATTTAATGTTTCTGATTTTTTTGTGCGTTACCCGTGCAATTTTCGCAGGGGTCGGGCACCTAAACGGGCACCTAAAGGTGTGTCTCAGGAGAAAATTTCTTTATGTTGGTTCGTCATTACTTCATCATTTTTGCACTGGCAGCGCCACTGCTGGTTTTGTTGTTGTCTTTGTTATGGTCTCCAGCTATCTGGCTGGCGGCAATTGTGTTGCCAGTGGTGGTTTTAGGCATTATCGATCTAATACAGACGAAGCACACCGTCCGGCGGATCTATCCGTTTTTAGGGCGCTTCCGCTACATGCTTGAAGCTGTCAGGCCGGAAATTCAACAGTACTTCGTCGAGTCTGATACCAGTGGTCGCCCTGTCCCTCGTGAATACAGATCACTGGTCTATCAACGTGCCAAGGGAGACAGAGACACACGACCATTCGGCACCATCTTTGATGTCAATCGATCGGGATACGAATGGATCAATCATTCACTGGTGCCTAAACATATAGAAGACACTGATCCTCGCGTGAAATTCGGCGGCGATGTGTGTGCTAAACCTTATATGGCATCGCCAATGAATATTTCTGCAATGAGCTATGGTGCTTTGAGTGGCAATGCAATCAAGGCGCTAAACAAAGGTGCAAAGATTGGCGGCTTCTCTCACAACACAGGCGAGGGCAGTTTAAGTCCCTATCATTTGGAGCCCGGTGGTGACATTGTCTGGCAGATCGGTACAGGCTATTTTGGCTGTCGAACCGATGATGGAAATTTTAACCCCGAGCTGTTTCAAAAGTCTGCATCCCTCGATGTAGTAAAGATGATAGAAATCAAGCTGTCGCAAGGGGCAAAGCCCGGTCACGGCGGCATTCTTCCAGCGGCAAAGCTTACTGAGGAGATTGCTGAAATACGTGGTGTACCAATGGGCAGTGATGTGGTGTCTCCCGCAGCTCATACCGCGTTTTCCACGCCTTTGGAATTGCTTGAATTTGTCACCAGACTGCGTGAACTCTCCGGTGGAAAACCTGTCGGAATTAAACTTTGCATAGGCAGACGAGATGAGTTCCTCGGGATTTGCAAAGCCATTGTTGCCACTGGAACTTATCCTGATTTTATTACCGTTGACGGTGGTGAAGGGGGTACCGGTGCAGCACCTACCGAGATGACTAACTCAGTAGGTACGCCGCTTCGCGATGCCCTGCTGTTTGTTCATCATGCTCTGACGGGTATCGGTTATAGAGATAAAATGCGAATCATTGCATCGGGCCAGATATTTTCTGCTTTTCATATTATTCGCGCTGTGGCCTTAGGCGCTGATACGGTAAATTCTGCGCGCGGTATGATGATGGCACTGGGCTGCATACAGGCGCGCAGCTGTAATACCGATCATTGTCCCACCGGCATAGCAACGCAAAATCCCGTTCGTGGAGCTGCTTTAATCGTCAGCGATAAAGCGCAGCGGGTGGCTAACTTTCACCGCTCAACCATTGAAAATATGGTTGAACTTCTTGGTGCTGCCGGGCTATCAACACTTGATGAGCTTGAGGCTAAGTATATCAACCATAGAATTGAAGGTACTAACATAAAGTCTTACGCGCAAATGTATCCATGTGTTGAGACTAATTGCTTGCTGAATGACGATGCTGTCCCTAAAGACTGGAAACGCGACTGGCAGTCCGCCAGTGCTGAAACCTGGTAGAAATAACGAGACCTATACTAAATGAAAACGTCTGATCTTTTTGTAAAAGCGCTTGAGAACGAAGGTGTTGAGTACATCTACGGAATTCCCGGAGAAGAGAATCTTGATTTTCTCGATTCACTCAAGGATTCGCCCATAAAGTTAATACTTACGCGCCATGAACAGGCAGCGGGTTTTATGGCAGCGACTTATGGGCGCCTTACCGGCAAGCCCGGCGTATGCCTGTCTACTCTTGGTCCGGGTGCTACTAACTTTGTGACTGCAGCTGCTTATGCACAGCTGGGTGGTATGCCGATGATCATGCTGGGCGGACAAAAACCGATCAGGAAAAGTAAACAAGGGCGATTTCAAATAGTTGATGTCGTAAACTTGATGAAGCCGGTCACCAAATACTCAGAGCAGATAGTCGACGGCAACAACGTTCCTTCAATGGTTAGAGAAGCATTTCGTCTGACCATGGAAGAACGCCCGGGTGCGGCTTACCTGGAACTGCCGGAAGATATCGCCGAAGAGCCAACTGATTCATCTATTTTTGAAGTGGTAGGTCACAGACGTCCGGACGCCTGTGAGAAAGCCATAGATGCTGCGGTCGAGATGATTCAGCAAGCCAAGATGCCATTGTTGTTGATTGGTGCCGGCGCTAACCGCAAACTCACCGGTACAGCGTTGCGAAACCTGGTAGACCAGACAGGCCTGTATTTCTTTAATACCCAGATGGGTAAAGGTGTCATTGATGAACGGCATGAGGGCTATATTGGTACTGCCGCTCTGTCTTCAGATGACTATCTGCACTGTGCTATTGATCGTGCGGATCTAATTATTAATGTAGGCCACGACGTAATAGAAAAGCCGCCGTTTTTTATGGAGAAAGGCGGCAAGAAAGTAATACACGTTAATTATGGTGTGGCAAACATTGATGATGTCTACTTTCCACAGCTTAATGTTGTGGGTGATATCTCACACTCTATTAATCAGCTGACGGCAAAGCTCGGCAAGCTGACTCAGGACTTCAGTTTCTTTAGCCGCATTAGAGATAATGTCGATGAGCATGTAACTAAGTACTTTAAAGATACACGCTTTCCGATGTTGCCTCAGGCACTGGTCAGTTCGATACGTGATCAGCTCGATGACAAAGATATTGTCACTCTCGATAATGGTGTTTACAAAATCTGGTTTGCTCGAAACTACGAGTGTTATGCGCCTAATACCTTGTTGCTTGACAACGCACTGGCAACCATGGGTGCCGGCCTTCCTTCAGCGATGGCTGCAAAGCAGCTTAATCCGGAGCAAAAAGTGGTATCCGTCAATGGTGACGGGGGATTTCTCATGAACTCGCAAGAGCTCGAAACAGCTGTTCGCATGGGTCTTGATCTGGTTGTCATTATTTTAAACGACAGCGCTTATGGAATGATCAAATGGAAGCAGGAAGGTGTTGGTTTCGAGAATTTTGGTCTCGATTTTAACAACCCTGATCTGGTCGAATATGCCAATAGCTTCGGTGCGATCGGTCATCGGGCCGAGAGCTACGATAACTTCAATGAAATCTTAAGCACTGCGTTAAATTCTAAAGGAGTGCATGTAATTGATCTGCCGGTGGATTATTCACTGAATCACTCAATTCTGAATGTTCTTCTGAAAGAAAGCGCCTGCGTTGTCTAGCTAATCTAACGAGATAAAAATGCTAAAGGTCCTCAATCCCTACGACAATTCTGTCGTAGAAGAAATACCCATTGACACAGCTGATGATGTTGAAAAATCGTTAGTGACTGCGCATAGATTGTTTACTGATAAGAGCGCGTGGTTGCCGACTTATCAAAGAGTGGAGATTCTCGAAAAAACAATTAGTATTATGCAGGCGCAGATCCCCGAGCTGATTGAAATTGCTGTAAAGGAAGGGGGTAAGCCATACACCGATTCCGAAGTCGAGGTGTATCGCGCTATAAACTGTGTGAAGCTGGCTATTGAGTATCTTGCCCATAACCAGGGTGAGCAGATTCCCATGGGGCTTACCCAATCTTCCGCTAACCGACTGGCATTTACCCAGCGTGAACCGATTGGCGTGGTGTCATCCATCAGTGCGTTTAATCATCCGTTAAACTTAATAGCTCACCAGGTTATTCCTGCTGTGGCGGTTGGTGCACCGGTGATCATAAAGCCTGCTATGGCAACACCGCTATCGTGTCTGAAACTTGTTGAGATTCTGCGTCAGGCAGGTTTGCCGGATGGTTGGTGCCAGGCATTGGTGGTTGAGAATGAAGATGCTGAAAAGCTCGTCACTGACTCCCGCCTTGGCTTCTTTTCGTTTATCGGGTCGGCGGCAGTCGGCTGGATGCTCAGATCAAAGCTTGCACCGGGTACTCGCTGTGCTCTTGAGCACGGCGGTGCAGCACCTGTGATTGTTGATGAGTCCGCTGACTTTGATGCAGTTATTGCAAGTGTGCTTAAGGGTGGTTTCTATCATGCGGGCCAGGTATGTGTTTCAGTGCAGCGTGTTTTTGTACCGCAAAGCCATTGTGATGAATTTGCGGCGCAACTGGCATCTGCCGCTGAAAAGCTTAGGGTAGGTGATCCAATGAGCCCTGACACAGAAGTCGGTCCGCTAATACTGCCGCGTGAAGTGGATCGTGTTGCAGACTGGGTAGAACAGGCCGAAAAATCTGGCGCTAAAGTGCTATGCGGTGGCAAAAAACAGTCTGACACCTGTTACATGCCTACCGTATTGTTGAACCCTGCTGAAGACGCTGTCGTTTCGCAGAAAGAAATTTTTGGCCCGGTTGTCTGTATTTATTCTTATACCGATAAATCCAGCGCGATAGCACTGGCCAATTCGTTGCCATTTGCATTTCAGGCGTCTGTTTATACCAATGACCTGAACGATGCGTTGGACACATCCAGTAAACTCAATGCCACAGCGGTGATGGTAAATGACCATACCGCTTTCCGGGTCGACTGGATGCCCTTTGGAGGGCGGGATCAGTCAGGCATTGGTATGGGTGGGATCCAGTACTCTATGCATGAAATGACTCGAGAGAAGATGATAGTAATTAAAAGTGATGTACTACTGTAGGTATTACTTGCGGCCCCGATAGACCGCGGAAAACTCTACCGCGAAAAACTTTCTCCGTTTATGCCAGTCAAATTGAACTGTTATCAGGCTCTGCTATATTCATTGAAATATCGCTTTCGTGTTATTGGAATGATTCCAATTGCCGCTGAGGTATTTTCCCGATCAATTTAAAGCTTAATTACAAAGTAAGGAAAAAATCCATTGCATACCGCGCCCAAGAAATTTGATACCAACGTTATCGTTATTGGTGCTGGATCAGGTGGTTTGATTTCAGCGCTGATTGCGGCTGCAGTTAAAGCCAAAGTGACACTTATCGAAAAACACAAGATGGGAGGCGATTGCCTGAACACAGGCTGCGTACCATCAAAAGCATTAATTAAAAGTGCCCGCTTTCTCCACGATGTAAAAACTTCACAAAAGTACGGCATAAAAACCGCAACAGCGGACTTTGATTTTGCTGATGTTATGGAGCGAGTGCAGGATGTTATTAAAAAGATCGAACCTCACGATTCTATAGAGCGCTTCACCGGGCTTGGAGTTGATTGCATAACCGGTGATGGAAAAATCATCGATCCCTGGACAGTCGAAGTGAACGGTCAAAAGATCACCGCTCGAAATATTGTACTTGCAACCGGTGCACGACCATTTGTTCCTCCGATTGAAGGGCTTGATCAGGTTGACTGGTACAGCTCGGATAACATCTGGGAATTGCGTGAACAGCCGAAGCGGATGATCGTACTTGGTGGTGGGCCTATTGGTAGTGAAATGGCGCAGGCATTCTCAAGACTTGGCAGTGAGGTAACGCAGGTTGAAATGGCACCACGGATTATGGGTCGTGAAGATGAAGAAATCTCCGCCATGGTATTGGAAAAATTCAAAGAAGACGGTATCAATGTTTTAACCAACACCAAAGCTGTTGCTTGTAAGAAAGGTGCTGAACAAACACTTGTCTGCGAGCAGAACGGTCAAACCATTGAGATTCCTTTTGATGCGATGCTGGTCGCTATCGGCAGAAAGCCGAATGTTGAAGGTTTTGGTTTGGAAGAACTCGGCGTCACACTGCGAAAGAACACCACTGTTGAAACCGATGACTTTCTGCGCACCAACTTCGAAAATATTTTTGCCTGTGGTGATGTTACCGGCCCTTATCAATTTACCCACACAGCAGCTCATCAAGCCTGGTTTGCTACTGTAAACAGTTTATTCGGGCAGTTTAAGAAATTTAAAGTGGACTACTCTGTCATACCATGGGCAACATTCACCGACCCTGAAGTAGCACGGGTAGGGCTTAATGAAACTGAAGCCAAAGAAAAAAATATACCTTATGAAGTCACAACCTATGGGCTGGATGAACTGGATCGTGCCATCGCTGACAGTGAAGACCATGGTGTGGTGAAGGTACTGACAAAGCCCGGCAAAGACACCATTCTTGGCGTCACAATTGTCGGTGCACACGCGGGTGATTTACTGGCTGAGTTCGTAACCGCAATGAAGTACAAGCTGGGTCTTAAAAAGATACTCGGCACAATACACACCTACCCGACAATGTCCGAAGCAAGCAAAGGTGCCGCTGGCAACTGGCAGAAAGCTCATGCTCCGGAGTTCGCCTTGAAAGTTCTGGCGCGTTACCACAAATGGCGTCGCGGTTAGCCTGCATTATTCATGAGGATTCGGCGCTCAGAGTCAATAGCGCTAAACAG
>CAZKAQ010000070.1:0-19765 GCA_964550655.1 uncultured Granulosicoccaceae bacterium | reverse complement strand
CTAGTGCGCCAGTATCTGGCTGAGAAATTCCTGGGTGCGCGGCGACTGCGGGTTATTAAAAAATTCTTCCGGCTCGTTTTGCTCAATAATCTCGCCGCCATCCATAAAAATCACCCGATTCGCTACCTTTTTGGCAAAACCCATTTCGTGCGTAACGCAGAGCATAGTCATGCCATCGTGTGCGAGTTCGACCATCACATCCAGCACCTCGGCAATCATCTCCGGATCGAGTGCTGAAGTCGGCTCATCAAACAACATGATTTTAGGATTCATACACAGGCTTCGGGCAATTGCCACACGTTGTTGCTGACCACCAGACAACTGGCCCGGAAATTTGTCTGCCTGCTCCGGAATTTTTACTCGCTCGAGGAATCCCATGGCAATTTCTTCCGCTTCAGCTTTGGGCATTTTTCGAACCCAGATTGGAGCCAGCGTGCAGTTCTCGAGTACCGTCAGGTGAGGAAACAAATTGAAGTGCTGGAACACCATACCGACTTCACGACGAATCTGTTCTATGTGTTTCAGATCACCGGTAAGCTCTACTCCGTCTACCCAGATCTCACCCTTTTGATGTTCTTCGAGTCGATTCATGCAGCGGATCAAAGTTGACTTACCGGAGCCGGATGGGCCACAGATAACAATCCGCTCACCGGATTTGACATCCAGATTAATATCTTTCAATACATGAAACTGACCGTACCACTTATGCATGCCAGTGATTCGGATCATCTCCTGATCACTGATTTGCATATTCGACTGTGCAACCGGAGCAGTATCTTGATCGTTCATGATTGAGTTTTATCCTTCGCGGTATCAGCTTAAGCGATGTTTAATTTAATTTCGGTGGCCGGTATGGAGCTTGTTCTCCAGATAGATCGAATATCTGGACATACTGAAGCAGCATACAAAAAAGAACAGCGCGATAAACACATAGACTTCAGTCGATAAACTCTGCCATTTGGAATCAGATAGTGAAGCACGTCCGATACCCAGCGGATCAAGCAAGCCGATAATGATTACCAGTGTTGAATCCTTAAACAAGCCGATAAAAGAATTCACAATACCCGGTATAGAAATTTTCAATGCCTGTGGCAAAACCACTAAACGCATCGACGCCCAGTACTTGAGACCCATAGCGTCAGCTGCTTCATGCTGACCTTTCGGTATTGCCTGCAATCCACCCCGCACAACCTCAGCCAGATAAGCTGCAGAGAACAAAATCACCATCACCAACACACGAAGCAACAAGTCAAACGTTGTTCCGGGAGGCAGAAAGTAATTCAGCATTGTGGACGCAACAAACAACAATGTGATAAGTGGCACGCCGCGAAAAAACTCGATAAAGCCAGTGCAAAGCCAACGTATAAAGTGCAGGTTCGACTGCCTGCCAAGCGCGAGCAATATACCCAGCGGCAGGGAAAAGACAATACCGGTAACACCGATAACCATCGTCAGCATAAATCCGCCAAACTGATCGGTACCTACTTCCTTCAAACCAAATCCGCCAAGTAGCAACCACGCTGCCAGAAATGGAAACGCCAATGAGAGCCATAACCAGCTACGACGCTTTGGCATCTTGTCCCAAAGCACAGCAAGCGTTGCAAATATAAATAAAATAAAGGTCAGGTTTACCCGCCACCTTTCCTCTACAGGATAGAACCCGTAGGTAAACTGCCCCAGTCGTTTATCAATGAATCCCCAACAAGCACCGCTGCCTAGCTCTCTGCAGTGCACACGTGAATCTGCCACAAATACAGCATCTACAAATAGCCAGCCAACCATAGGCGGGATGATCAAATATAAAAAATACAGCGTAACAAACGTTAAAATGACATTAAAAGGGGAGGAAAAAAAATTCTCTCTCAACCACAACAGCAATCCCGTTTGACCAATAGGTGGTTTTAGATCCGGGTGCTCTCCCGGCGCATACTTACTAACCGTATCCATGCTAGCGCTCCACCAATGCAATACGTTTGTTGTACCAGTTCATTATCATTGAAATAGTAAGCGAAAAGAAAAGATACAAGCTGAGCACGATAATCATGCACTCCATCTCGCGCCCGGTCTGGTTGAGCGAGATACCGCCAATAGTTGCCACAATATCCATATAACCGATTGCAATTGCCAGCGAAGAGTTCTTGGTGATATTCAAGTACTGGCTGGTCAGGGGAGGAATAATTACTCGCAGTGCCTGCGGTATAACCACCAGATTCATGGTTCTTTTTCGCGGCAGACCCAATGCCAGAGCCGCTTCAGACTGTCCCTTGTTAACCGCCATAATCCCTGAGCGAACAATCTCTGCAATAAAAGCTGCGGTGTACAATGAAAGCGCTAACCAAAGCGCCATAAATTCGGGCTTTATCGCCATGCCGCCTTTAAGATTAAATTTACCTTGTTCGGGTGCCTGCCAGTCGATTGGAAAGCCGGTCACAAAGTAGGCGAGTATCGGTAAACCGATGATTGACGCAAGCATGACCCAGAAAACAGGTGACTGCTCACCGGTTGCCGCTTGTTTTATACGGGCACGACGCTTATACCAAAACGCGTAAATTAACCCGAATACAAATGCCGCAACCACCAACCAGAACAAAGGCTGGAAGATTGGCTGTGGCATGTAAAAACCACGATTGGACAGAAAAAAGTTATCTGCAACATTAATTGCCACCTTGGGATGAGGCAGCGAATGAACCAGTATTCCATGCACCAAAAGGATTTGCACCAGCACTGGAACGTTTCTTACAAATTCGATGTAACAGTACGCAAGCTTACTTACCAGCCAGTTGGGAGACAGGCGCAGCACACCGAGAATAAAACCTAAAATAGTCGCGAGGATAATCCCGCAGACCGCAACCAGCAGCGTATTTAAAATACCAACCATCGCCGCCCGACCATGGGAACTTTGCGAGTTGTACTCGATGAGTGTTTGATTGATATCGTAGTTTGACTCCTGAGACAGAAAGTCAAAGCCGAAGGGCTTACCAAGCTTTTGAAAATTCTCAACCACATTGCCGGCAAGATAAAACAGAATAGCGCAAAAGATGGCCATCGCTATTATCTGAACTATCACTCCACGCGACTTTTTATCTGTCCAGAGCTTACCGAGTGAAAAACTCGACTTGGGTGGGCCGCTATGTTCTAGAGTTGTAGCCACTGTATTGATCCGGTATGTGCGAATACGTTGTACATACAATCTTTGATGCGGTTTTTCAGCCTCACCGTATTCCTGATAATTTGGCAGTCAAAAAAAAGGGTGCGCATTGCGCACCCTTCTTATTACTTACTAGCGGAACGGAGGTGAGTAAAGCAGGCCACCATCAGTCCACTGAGCGTTAATACCGCGCTCGAGACCAATTGGCGTGTCTTTACCTATGTATCTTTCAAATACTTCGCCGTAGTTACCTACTGCCTTGATCGCACGCCATGCCCAGGCTTTGTCAAGACCGATCATCGCACCGAGATCGCCTTCACTACCGAGCATACGATTGATTTCAGGGTTGTCAGTTCCGGTAGCCATCTCGTCTACATTTTCAGAAGTAACACCCAGCTCTTCAGCGGTGATCATTGCGTTCAGAGTCCAGCGAACAATGTCAGCCCACTCGCTGTCGCCGTGACGAACCAGTGGCCCGAGTGGCTCTTTAGAAATGATTTCAGGCATCAAAACGTGTGCACTTGGATCATCGAAAGCTGAACGAGTTGCAGCAAGACCTGACGCATCAGTTGTAATTACGTCACAACGGCCGGCTTCATAGTTAGTACGTGATTCGTCATTAGTTTCAACCGGCACAGCCTCATAAGAGATACCATTGACGCGAAAGAAATCCGCCAGATTAAGTTCTGTGGTGGTAC
Source organism: uncultured Granulosicoccaceae bacterium (assembly GCA_964550655.1). Lineage (GTDB taxonomy): Bacteria > Pseudomonadota > Gammaproteobacteria > Granulosicoccales > Granulosicoccaceae. The sequence continues at coordinate 15,919 of CAZKAQ010000070.1, read as the reverse complement.
CTGTCTGGATACAAATAGACGCACCGTCAAGATCTTTTGCACTGCTAACACCCAAATCGGCCGGTGCCAAAAATCCCTGACCGTCGTAGTAGTTAACACCGACAAAGTCGAGCTTCAGGTCAGTGTCACGGCTGAAAGTCCACGTAGTGTTACGTGCAAGCATGTCAACTTCACCGGAAGCCAAAGCGGTAAAACGAGTCTTACCGGTAGTGGTTGTGTACTTAACCTTTGAAGCATCGCCGAATACCGCCGCCGCAACCGCCTGACAAACGGACGGATCGAAACCCTTCCATGCACCACTGTCATCAGTAAATGCGAAGCCCGGAACACCGGTTGAGATGCCACACTTGAGTTCGCCTGCAGACCGGACATCGTCCAGAGTAGCAGCGTTGGCCTGCATTGAAACGCCTAAGGCAAGAGTCGTAGCAGCAGTCGCTGCATACTTAATAAAGTTCATCTAGAACCTCCATCATTTGAATTAAACACACATTGACGCTATGCGCTTTGTGCGAGGAAACGGGAAAAGCCGGAGCGAAACTACCACATGGCTGTCGCCCATCCAACCTGAACAGGCCGTAACTGTTAAATTGAGGCCGTCACTTGGCTACTATACCTAAGACTTAGCGCGATAAACGTGAAATTGCGCCTTGGTTGTCAAAGCAACCCGGTAGCAAATGGACCGGCAATTGTGTCAGCAAGTTACCTGACATGCTAGAATCCGATGCGGAACAGTGTTTCTGATCATCCCCCAGTTCTCGCAACCAGTAACAGTTTAAGTATGCCCCGTTTCCTGATTACGCTGTTCGTTTGTGCAGCGCTATGGCTCCTGTGGAGCGGCCTTTTCACTCCACTCATGCTGACCTTCGGGGCAACATCCTGCCTGCTTGCAGCCTGGATCAACAGTCGTTTGCAGGTCGTGGATTCAAGTGAAAGACCACTGCTGATTTTTCTGCGCATGATCCCCTATATTCCATGGCTGATCTGGCAAGTTGTTAAGTCAAACATTGATGTGGCGAAGCGCATCTGGCAAAAAGATTTGCCGATCACCCCAACTGTCATTACGGTACCCGCGAGCCAGAAAACCGCACTTGGCCTGGTGATACACGCCAACTCCATCACCATGACACCCGGCACGCTGTCAATCGACGTCGAACCCGGAGCAATCGAAGTACACGCGCTGGCCAAAGAAACATTGGAAGAACTGCTCGACGGAGAAATGGATCGCCGGGTCAGAAAGCTGGAGAGCAACTGATGTTCGCTGTCGCCATGATCGCAATTCTGATCACCATGCTGATGGCGCTGGTGCGCAGCTTCATGGGCCCGACCCTGTACGACCGGATTCTGGCCATTAATACTGCAGGTACCGCCACTGTTTTATTTATCGCGGTACTCGGCTTTCTGATGGGACGACCGGATTTTCTGGATATCGCACTGGCCTATGCACTGATAAATTTCATCGGCGCCATTGCTGTGCTTAAGTTCTTCAAATTCGGCAACCTTGGCACATCTGACCCTGCCGATGCAGCACACTCGTCCGAACCTGACATTAACAGTAGCAACAGCACTCAATGAGCATGGTATTGGACATAGCCAGCCTGATTCTATTGGTGCTGGGCGGCTTTTTTTGCATTACGGCTGGTGTGGGTCTGATCCGTATGCCGGATTTCTACACCAGAGCACACTCGGCCAGTATCCTTGACTCTATGGGCTCGGGTCTCATACTTCTCGGGCTGGCACTGCAGGCACCCGATTATCTTGTGGTTTTGAAGCTGCTTTTCATATTCTTCTTTCTTCTGGTCACAAGCCTTGCTGCCATTCATGCACTTGCTCAGGCGGTTAACCTGGTTGGCATCAATCCGCAGCTGGCAAAAATCGTTCAACGGCTGGACAAAAACAAGAGTGGCAAACCTGTTAGCGCCAACCACGATGAAGCTAATTCAAACGATATAAACTCACGAGAAAGCAAACCCGATGAGGAATGAACCATCGAATTCCTGATTAACGCCTTGCTATTGCTAATGCTCGTGGCAACAGTATTTGCAATCGTCAAACTCGATCACTTAATGACGGCTGTCATGCTGATGGGATTTTTCAGCCTGTTAAGCTCTTGCATCTTCATGATCCTCGACGCGGTTGACGTGGCGTTTACTGAAGCTGCAGTCGGTGCCGGTGCCTCAACAATATTCATACTCGCAGCACTTGCCATCGTCGGGCGTACCAGTAAAAAGAAACGTCGTGAAAAAACCATTGTGCCGCTGTTCGTCGTCAGCTGCACCGGTGCGCTGTTGCTCTATGCAACATTTGATATGCCCTACTTTGGAACTCCGGATGCACCGATTCATACTCACGTCGCACCCCGATACCTGCAGGATTCAGCTGAAGAAGTCGGTCCGCCCAACATCGTGACCTCAGTGCTGGCAAGCTACCGTGGTTACGATACCTTTGGTGAAGCCGGCGTTGTGTTCACTGCTTTTATCGGTGTGTTGTTGTTACTCGGTGCCGGTACCAGGCGCTCCGGACTGGAGCGAGAGGCACCACCGAATGTCAAAGTAGAATCGATGCGGCAAAAAATTGTTCTGAGAGAAGTTGCAGATTTACTCATCGCCCCGGTTCTGGTTTTTGCACTGTACGTGCAATGGCACGGTGACTTCGGACCCGGTGGTGGATTTCAGGCAGGCGTCATTTTTGCCAGTGCGATCATTCTCTACGCGCTGATCTATGGCATTGTACCGGCACAGAAAGTTCTGCCACCGCGCAAGCTTGCCTACTTTCCTGCTATCGGACTGTTGCTGTATGCACTGGTTGGCGTAGTCGCGATGTTTAAAGGCGGAAACTTTCTTGCCTACGGCTCGCTGATGGCTGATCCGCATGACGGACAACACTACGGCATCCTGGCAATCGAGCTCGGTATCGGTATCACGGTTGCAGCCGTCATGATAAACGTCTTCTTTTCTTTATCCGAGAGATCGCTTTAGTGTTACATATGATTGCCGGTCTATTTAACTACTGGGTGGTTATCATTCTGATGATGGCAGGCTTGTACATCGTTATGTCGAGTGGCCATCTGGTTAAAAAAATAATTGGCCTGAATGTTTTTCAAACGTCAGTATTTATATTTTTTATTTCATTAGGCAATGTCAGTGGTGGCACCGCACCCATTCTCAAAGATGGCTTCACTGTTTTCAGTAACCCGCTGCCTCACGTACTCATTCTGACTGCGATTGTCGTCGGTGTTGCTACTACCGCACTCGGCCTGGCTATATCCGTGCGCGTACATGAAGCGTATGGCACAGTCGAAGAAGACGAAATATCAGCTACTGACAGAGATAACCGGGCACGCGAGATCTCTGTAAGCACAGTTGTTGATTCGACAGCTCAAAACGATGTGACCGATAGCCAAATGACCGACGGCAAATGATAGAACAGCTACCTGCGATACAGCTGTTGCTTACACTGCTGGCAGCACCGGTATGCTCAATGCTGCGCGACGGCGATTTATCATGGCGCATCGCTTGTACCGCCAGCTGGGCATCGGTGGTTTGTGCGTTTGCACTACTGCACCAGGTATGGGGCGGCGGCACAATCAGTTATGAAATGGGTGGCTGGGCACCACCCTGGGGCATTGAAGTTGTTATCGATGAGCTGAGCGCACTGGTATTAATTCTTGTGACCCTGTTTGGCGCACTGGTCATGACTGCCTTGCGTGAATCACTAAGCAGCATCATGCGCCATCAGAGACACAGTCTCTACTACACCACTTTCCTGCTCTGCATGGCGTCGCTGATCGGCATCACCATAACCGGTGACACCTTTAACGTATTTGTATTTCTCGAAATCTCATCACTCTCCGCCTACACACTGATTGCCCGCGGGCGCGACAGAAGAGCACTGACCGCATCTTTTCGTTATCTGATCATGGGCACTATCGGTGCGACATTCATACTGATAGCCATCGGATTTATGTACACGCTGACCGGCACATTAAATATGGCCGATCTATCCGAACGATTGCCGCAACACTACGACAACAAAGTCCTGCATGCATCTTTTGCATTTTTTACGGTTGGCATTGCACTGAAAGTCGCAATCTTTCCACTTCACTACTGGCTGCCAAACGCCTATACCTACGCACCCAAAGCGACTACAGCGTTTCTTGCCGCTACGGCCACCAAGGTTTCACTTTATGTGATGATCCGCTTTATATTCGATGTCTATGGAGTTGAATTTGCTTTTGAGCATATGCAACTAGCTACTATACTGGTACCACTGAGCATCGCCGGCATTCTGGTAGCATCCCTGACAGCTGTCTTCCAGAATGACGCGAAGCGACTGCTCGCATGGTCGAGTGTTGCACAACTGGGTTACATGACACTTGGTCTCGGCCTGTTGAACATAAACGGACTCACTGCCGCCACCACCCATATGTTCAATCATGCGATGATGAAAGCCGGGTTGTTTTTAGCACTTGCGACAATGATTTATCGCACCCAGTCCAGCAACCTGACATCACTGAGTGGTATCGGCCGTACCATGCCATGGACCACCGGTGCCTTTGCCATACTGGGTATTGGCCTGATTGGCGTACCGTTTACTGCAGGCTTTATCAGCAAATGGATTCTTATCACAGGCACTCTTGATAAGGGCTGGCTACCAGTTGCGATACTGTTGATAATTTCGTCACTGATGGCAATCGTATACATTGGCAAGATGCTCGACATTATGTACTTCAAACCGGCACCAGCCGAGTTTGCAGAGATAAAAGAAGGCCCGAAGTCAATGCTTATCCCCTGTTGGGTATTCGCCCTGCTGACGGTGTACTTCGGCATCGATACCCGATTGACTGCAGGACTGGCAGAACGGGTAGCCACAAGCCTGTTGGGAGCTTCGTGATGACCGACAAGCTCCTTTATGCAAGCTTTCTTGTGCCACTCGCCGGTGGTCTGTTGTTACTCACACAGAGAAACTCTGAAAACACCCGTGATGCGATCAGCATCATCACCGCCAGCATTCTATTTGCAATTGTATTGAGTTTTTACCCGACCGTACTGGCCGGCAATACACCATCGATCACACTCGCAGAACCCATTAAAGGGCTCGGCATCACCTTCACGGTAGAGCCTCTCGGGCTATTGTTTGCAACTGTGGCGTCCGGCTTGTGGATACTGACAACCATCTATGCCATTGGCTATATGCGTGGCGCTAAAGAGCTCAATCAGACACGATTCTTTTTATGTTTTGCACTGTCAATTGCTGCGGCCATAGGCATTGCCTTCGCCGGCAACCTGCTTACCTTATTTGTATTTTATGAAATGCTGACGCTTGCCACCTACCCTCTGGTTACCCACAAAGGCAATGAAGACGCAAGGCGAGGCGGGCGTATTTACCTTGGCATACTAATGGGTACTTCAATCGGCCTGTTATTATTTGCTGTTCTCTGGACTTATCAGCTATCCGGCACACTGGATTTTAAAGCCGGCGGCATCCTCGAAGGCAAGGTTACACCAACAATTGCACTGATACTGCTGACTATCTTTGCGTTCGGCACCGGCAAGGCGGCACTGATGCCATTTCACCGCTGGCTGCCTGCAGCCATGGTTGCACCGACACCGGTCAGCGCTTTGTTGCATGCCGTGGCGGTAGTAAAAGCCGGTGTGTTTACAATTTTAAAAATTGTCGTTTATATCTTCGGTATTGATCTTATTAAAGACACAGGTGGCGGTACCATTATTTTATGGGTTGCCACCTTTACCCTGGTGGTTGCCTCTCTGGTTGCATTGACCAAAGACAATCTCAAAGCCCGCCTTGCCTATTCGACAATCGGCCAGCTCAGTTATGTGGTGGTTGGTGCAATGCTCGCCAATGCAGCAGGTATTGTCGGTGCCGCCATGCAGATCGCAACTCATGCTATGGGCAAAATTACCCTGTTCTTTTGCGCAGGTGCGATCTACGTTGCATCACATAAAACTGAAATCAGTGACATGCGCGGTCTCGGCTATAAAATGCCTTTTACCTTCGGTGCTTTCTTTATCGGTGCATTCAGCATCATTGGCTTACCACCGCTGGCAGGCTCATGGGCGAAATGGCATCTAATGACAGGCTCTATTGATGCGTCTCAATGGGTATTGGTAGCAGCGCTGGTAGTAAGCTCGCTGCTGAACATTGCCTACCTGATTCCGGTGGCAGCACGCGCTTTTTATATGTCACCCTCAGAAAAAACTGCAACCGCTACTCAGAGCACAAAAATTGAAGAAGCACCAATGTTCTGTGTGGTGCCGTTGTGTATTACAGCCGCAGGCTGTGTAATCCTGTTTATATTCGGCGACTCGCTCGATCATATGATCAGCCTGATCCCGCTATCAAGTAAAGCGCCCTGATCTATGAATCAGCATAACGAAAACACTGAGAATAAATCTTACTGGCTGGACAAGCCCGGTACATTGCGTCTGATTATCGCTGTCCTGGTTATCAGCTGTATTGCATTATTTGCCGTAGATTTTTTCTACCATAAACACGGCCACTATGACTTTGAACAGTGGTATGGCTTCTACGCATGGTACGGCTTTTTAAGCTACTGCTTCATTGTACTGTCTGCCAAACAGATGCGTAAGCTGATCGGCCGCAAAGAAGATTACTACGAGTCGGAAGATCCGGACTCCAACAATGAAATAGACAATGACCAGCCTTAATCCTGCAGTCATATTTTTAATCGCAGGGCTGTTCGCACCGTTCGCTTCCGACACCGCGCGCAGATACATCACACTGGCAGCACCGGCTGTTGGTTTGGCGGCATTGTTGCTAACTGATTTTGGCAATCACGGTACGGTTGAAATATTCAACCTGCAGCTTGTTACCTACCGGCTCGACAAGCTGGCTTTTGTCTGGGCAGTTATCTTTCATATTGCAGCTTTCATCGGCGCACTCTACGCATTCCATTTAAAAGATAAAAGTCAACAAACTGCGGCGTTACTCTACCAGGGGGCAGCCATAGGCGCGGTACTGGCGGGTGATCTGCTGACTCTTTTTATATGGTGGGAAATCACCGCCATTGCGTCAGTATTTTTAATCTGGGCTCGCAAAACTGATCGCGCTTATCACGCTGGTATGCGGTATTTAATGGTTCAGATTGGATCAGGCGTTATTCTTTTAACCGGTCTGCTGATTCATCTGCACCAGACAGGCTCGCTTGAATTCGGAGCCATCGGCCTTGAGTCACTGGCCGGCTGGCTGATCTTCATTGCTTTCGGTATCAAGTGCGCATTCCCGCTACTACACAACTGGCTGCAGGACGCCTACCCTGAAGCCACCGTTACCGGCACGGTAATCCTGTCTGCCTTTACCACCAAGTTGGCAGTCTATGCGCTGGCACGCGGATACGCAGGTACCGAAATCCTGATCTGGATTGGTGCGGTAATGACAGCCTTCCCGATCTTCTTCGCGGTTATTGAAAATGACCTCAGAAAAGTCTTGTCCTACAGCCTGAATAATCAGCTTGGCTTTATGGTGGTCGGTATTGGTATCGGTACCGAGATGGCGCTGAACGGAGCTGCCGCTCATGCATTCAGCCATATTCTCTATAAAGCACTGTTGTTTATGTCGATGGGAGCGGTACTTTATCGGGTAAAAACAATTAAGGCATCGGAACTGGGCGGACTATACAAAAGTATGCCGTGGACTACGGTTTTCTGCATTATCGGCTCGATGTCTATATCCGCGTTTCCATTGTTTTCAGGCTTTATATCAAAATCAATGATCCTCACAGCCGCAGCTGTAGAACACCACACGATAGTCTTTCTGGTGCTGCTGTTCGCCTCGGCCGGTGTGATGGATCACTCAGGCATCAAGATACCGTTTTTTGCATTCTTTGCGCATGATAGTGGCAAACGCTGCGAGGAAGCACCAAAGCACATGCTATGGGCCATGGGTCTGGCTGCATTTCTTTGTATAGCAATTGGTGTTTATCCGCAGGCCCTGTATAACATTTTACCCTATCCGGTGGACTACGCCCCTTACACAACCACGCATATCATAGTCCAGCTACAACTCTTGTTGTTCTCGGCACTGGCGTTTGTTTTTCTATTCAAGACCGGCCTCTATCCACCGGAGATCAGATCGGTGAATCTGGATACCGACTGGCTCTACCGCAAAGCAGCTGCAGCTGTCTTGCTGCCATTGACCGGGCTTACAGGCAGAACAACCGCTGGATTGTTTGCAGCCCTTGTAAGTTTTAAAGAAAGAACGCTGAGTTTACTGCAGAAGAATGTAGGTCCCGGGGCCTGGTTATCACGCAGCGTCGATTCTTCCAACATGGTTGCACTGACAATGGGATCACTCTTGGTGTTCCTGTTGTTGTACTTGTTTTAGCGACCCGTTTTTGCTCACCAGTTGAGCTTGATCTGTTTTATAGCTTCGCTTTTATTTCGTTACCCCTTCGAAGATATTGTATTTACAAAGCCACCCACACACTACTTTACATTGCTAGTCTGCAATTTTTTGCGCGTCTTGCCGGGAAGTAACCTACGCTTATTGGTAAATACCATAATTGCTTTATAGTCGCGTTGTTAAAAAATACAAGCCTTTGCGATTCCGGAATCTACTGGAATCAGACTCTTAATACCCCCCTGAATTACCCTGTCCCGTTGGAGCAATAATAATAATGAAAGCAAGAAAAACTCTGCTGGCAGCCGCAATTGCATTGACGTCTATTATGGCCAATGCAGTTGAGCTTGAAGACTACCTGGTCGCCAACAGTTCGTATGATGATGCATTTGTGTCAGGCAGTATCATCGTTACCGAACCCGCAGGTGATGCTGAAAACGAACAGGTTGGCTACAACTACGCACTTGATGCAGATTATGAAAAAGTCTTCAGCACCCTGCCGCGTAGCTGGGGCTATACCGTTGCCCTGAATGCAACCGGGAATCGACCCACTACATCTACCGAGTTAATAACTAATCCCGATTTCGACAACACGCTTCCTGTCAGCGCTGACAATCTGACAGAAATCGAAGTATCGACTGAATCAACCGATGAAATTCAGATTTCTTTAGAAGGCGTTGTCGATACCTATTTTCACGAATCAAAATACCCGCTGGCCTTCTGGTTCGGCCTGGGATCGTTTGTACATTTTGACAGTCAGGAAGACGACGACATTTCCGCAACACTCGGTGTTGGCTACGGGCGTGTTTACAACGCAACACCATTGGCAAAAGTCATACGTATTGTTGAGGAACTGAACGAGAAAGGCCTGTTAACCGGCCCTATACCGGATTCAGTTGCACTTGAAACAGCAGAGCTGATTGATCGAGTTGATGAGTTTAAGAGCAGGTTCGGCAAAGACGAATACAAACCCGACTACTACGCAGCAATCGAGGCTTCGCTTGCTAAAAGCGGCGCCCTGCTTGATAACAAGTTTGGAGCACTGGGGGCCCTCACAGTTGACGAAGTTCTGGAAGATGAACCGATCAGCACACGCTTACACGGCTGGGTGGTAAGAGTAGGTGCAGGTTATCAGGCCAGTGATCTTTCAGGTCTTACAGACGATGATCCCAAACTACTGGCACAGTTTGAATACGCCAAACCCTTCGGCTACAAAGGGCAGTTTATTAATACCTTCACGTTTGAACCTATATTCGGTGATGAGACACTTACCACCTTCAGAAACGATATGAGCTATACCTACGAAGTCACAGACTTGATCGACTGGATAAACACCTGGACTTTGACCTACACCGACGGTGAAGATGACACCGGCACTGACCTGACAACGACAAATCATATCGTCAATTCACGTTTCAGCTTCGATCTCGGCAATAAACTCGACTACTTTGTCGGTGTGAGGGTGACCCAGTTTGATGTTGATCCTAACCCTCCGGGATCAATCGGTGATGATCCGGGGATAAGATTCGAGTCAGGATTCAACTATCGCCTGAAGTAAGCTGACATCTTGCTACTTTATTAACAAACGGGAGCTTCGGCTCCCGTTTTTCGTTGTATGCTATTTTTCGTTACTGTTGAGCCTGTTGAAAATTTTTTTCATAACAGCCACCTGTTTACATCCTGCCAAATCAGACATGAATACTTCAGCAAACAACTCCGGCAAAATGATTGGGATCCTGAAACTCAACACAAACTTTCCACGCCTGCACGGTGACATCGGCAACCCTGAGTCGTTTGATTTTCCGGTCCGCTACATCACCATTAAGAGTGCAATACCATCCAACGTTACTATCGCTGACAATCTACCGCTATCACTGCAGCAAGAATTTATAACAGCTGCAGAAACCTTAATTGAAGACAATGTCTCTGTGATTACAACCACATGCGGATTTCTGTCGACAATGCAGCAGCAACTCGCGCAGCTCAGCAGCATACCCGTCATTTGCTCGGCTCTTGAACTACTGCCACTGCTGGCAAGCATTCATGGCGATGCAAATCGAGTTGGAGTCCTTACTTTCAACAAAGACACCTTAAACGAAATTCACACTACCGGGATAACTCCTGCCGCAATAGAAGGACTGCTGCCCGATGATACATTGAGAAAGGTCATCAACGAAGATCTAAGCTCTCTGGATGAAAAATCGGCAATGGAAAACGTCGTGGCAGCCTGCGACAGGTTACTGAAAACTGCCCCTGAAGCAACTGCGATATTGCTCGAGTGCACTAACCTCTCGCCGTATAAAAATCACATCAAAGAATACACCGACCTGCCGGTATACGATGTGGTCGATGCAGTCCACTGGCTGTTACGCGCCCAATCAACCAATTACTCCTGAGCCATAAACCAGAGCAATCGATGTCACTTTCCGCTACTCTGCTGGTAATCTACGAATGAGCCATTAGATGTGAAAGACTGGATTACGCGTCGCTCTCAGACGCAGGCATCTACAAAAACCCGCTTTAACGCAGGCACTATTGAAAGTCACTTTCAGCGTGATCGTGCACGAGTTATACACAGCGCCTGGTTTCGGGCGCTGCAGTCAAAAACGCAGGTATTGGGCCTGGGTGAAAGCGACTTCTACCGCACCCGACTGACACATTCACTGGAAGTTGCACAAATCGGTACAGGTATCTGTGAGCATCTGCAGCGCAATGCGACTGACGAGCAACGCGAGTGGCTGGCACCCGGCAGTCTGATGGATGCCACATGCCTTGCACACGATATCGGTCATTCTCCGTTCGGACATGGTGGTGAGGTCGCACTTAACTACATGATGCGAGATCACGGCGGCTTTGAAGCGAATGGTCAGACACTGAGAATACTCGCACGCCTGGGTGAATATTCAGAAGACGATGGCCTTGATCTGACTCGCCGCAGCACGCTCGGCATTATCAAATACCCGGGCTTTTGCGATGACCTCGCCCGCTACAATCCCGAAGCCGAATCAAAAGCGCCACTGAATCTCGATGACTGGCACCCACCGAAAGGCATCTACACAGATGAACAGGATGTGCTGGAATGGGCTCTCGAGCCGTTCAGCAATGCAGATAAAGAAACATTTAAAATCACCTACTCACCTGGCGAAGGCAGGCACCTTAAAACGCGCTACAAAAGCTTCGATACCTCAATCATGGAATTGGCAGATGACATAGCCTATGGCGTACACGACCTTGAAGATGCAGTCGCCATGTCATTGTTATCACCGGGGCAGTGGCAACAACATTTTTTAAACCAACTACAACATATTGAAGCCAATCCGGTCAGTAAAAACAAAAGCTTCTATACAGACAATCTATTCAGTGGTAAAAATAAAAACAGAAAACATGCTATAAGCAAACTTGTGGGCTGGTTCATTGACGAAATATCCATCACTGAACAAACTGAGTTCGACCATCCACTGTTACGCTATCAGGCAACCATGAGTCCGGCAGCAGCGGCACTGTTGAAACTTATAAAAGTATTCGTTATGGATGAAGTTATACTGCGCCCTGAGCTGCAGGCACTGCAGTATCGTGGTCAAAAAGTGATTCACACCATTTTTGAAATTTATCTGCATAATGGTGAACGTCTACTGCCAACACAAGTGAGAGAAGAAACTCAATTGTCCGGAAAACCGCATCGCGTCTTGTGCGATTATATATCCGCACTAACCGATGCATCCGCAACGCGAATCTACAATCGCTTTTCAACGCCGAGCGCGGGTTCAATTTTCGATCGCATATAATATTTGGACGCATGATCGGATTGATTTATCGCCAGGCAATCTGCCGATCAATCACAACCCACAAGAAAAAGGGCAATGTAAAATTGCCCTTAAAGTGTTTTCAGAAAGATCTGCAATGAATAGTCCGGGCTAAAAACTCACTCCAGCCTGGCGAAAAGTATTGCATCGTTGTACATCACCATTACGCAGTCCTTCGGTAAACCACTGCTGTCTTTGTGCCGACGAGCCATGGGTGTACATACTCTCGTGAGGCGTGCGACCGGCTTTTCGCAACAGGGTATCATCGCCAATTTGTGCCGCTGCATTAAGACCTTCTTCCAGATCACCTTCTTCGAGAAACTGAGTGCGTTTTTGCGTATGGTGTGCCCACACTCCGGCGTAACAATCGGCTTGCAGTTCGGTTAACACCGACAACTGATTTGATTCGGTTTTGGATACACGCCGTTGCAGGCTTTGGACTTTCATTGAAGTGCCTTCCAGATTCTGAATATGGTGGGCGACCTCATGACCAATCACATAGGCCATCGCAAAATCACCTGGCGCTCCCATCTTTTGCAGCTCATTGAAAAAGTTAGTGTCTATATATACCTGACTGTCACCGGGGCAGTAAAACGGTCCGGCTGCCGAGCTCTGAGTACCACAGGCGGAACTAACAGCATTACTGAAAAGCACAAGCTTCGGCGCTTGATATCGTGCACCGAAACCGGCAAAGATTTCAGTCCAGGTGTCTTCGGTGTAGCCGAGGATAGAAGACACAAACTGCCCCGCCTGATCATCAAGCCGGGCACTGGCATCGTATTGAACCCCGCCTCCCGATGCAGAGAAACCGCCTGCACCACTGGTCAGACCACCAGCACCACTTGTCAGGTTGATCAGCTTCATCGGATTGACGCCAAATATCAGACCGCCAATCACCAGAGCAGCTGTCATGAGAAACCCCATGCCGGATCCACCCTTACCTCGTGCAGCACCTCGGCCGCGGCCGCGGCGATCTTCAATGTTGCGACTACGTCTGCCTTGTTGCCAGCGCATTATCAATAACTCCTGATTTCATACCCGGTAGATGATAAAGCCTTATCGATGGCGGGCATAGTACCCGAAGCCAACTATTGCATGCAGATGGTGCTATCGGTCTTGGAAAAGGCGCTATTTTGCGGTAAAACCACCATCTACGTAGATCACCTGGCCGGTGATGTAATTAGACGCAGCCGACGCCAGAAACACTGTTATGCCATCGAGATCCTCGAGTTCACCGTTGCGCCCAATAGCAGTTTGAGCGGCATTTTTGGCTGCCATTGCAGCGTCTTCAAATACCCCGGCGGTAAGTGCCGTCGGGAAAAAACCGGGCCCGATTGCGTTGCAGCAGATACCCTCAGTAGACCAGGCCTCAGCCATCGCTCGCGTCAGCTGGGCAACCCCACCTTTGCTCGCACCGTAGGCGATGCTGTTTGGAAATGCCCGCTCAGACTGTAAGGAGGCAATATTGATAATTTTGCCACCGCCGCGTTTACGCATAAACGGCACAAGTTCTCGAGCCAGAAAAAACGGCACCGTGAGGTTCACATAAATGGTTTGTTGCCATGATTCCGGAGTAATCTGATCTGCCGGCTGGCGCAGATTCACACCCGCAGTGTTGCAAAGAATATCGACGCCCCCGGTAGTCTCGAGTGCGGCTTTAAAAGATTGAGAAAGATCAGCACTTGCAAGATCACACTGAACCGCAACGCTGTTTCCCGCAAGTTCCTGCATCAGCGCATCTAACCGTTGCTGATTACGACCCGCCGCGATGACTGTAGCCCCTGCCTCTGACAAGGCAATGGCCTGGCGATGGCCGATGCCTGATGTAGCACCGGTTACCAACGCCACCTTACCTTCGAGAGAAAAAGCTTTTGCGGATTTTTTCACGCGGTATCCCGGTTAGTCGGACGCAGAGAAAATTTCCTCGCATCAATTGTTTAATAGGTCGAAGCGCAATCGGTCACTGTTCAAGCACGAATAGCGGATCAGCTCTCATGCCAGCAAATGCAGCAATCAGTAGCCAGCTTTCGAACAGGAAACTATAGATATTTTTCTTTTAAATCAATCGTGTACTGCATGCCGTGGCAGTAAACCCGGAAAAAAAATTAAAAATCAGGCCAATTTGCAGCCGCACGACTTATATCACCGATTAAGTCTACTACACTCAACCCATTACAAATTTTTTTAGACGGGTTTATCCGCACCCTGCAGTCTAAATTCTTCTAACGGACGGAACAAAAATGATGAAAAAATTGGCTATAGCAACTGTTGCGAGTATCGGCTTGTTGCTGACAGCATGTGACAGTGCTGAGCTTATTGGCCCGGCGCCGGATGCTCCAGACGATAATACTCCTGCAGAGCCTCTGCTTGACCTGATTGAAACAGCAGAGGCGGCAGGCGAATTCCAAAACCTGTTGTTAGCATTGGACTCGGCGAACCTCATAGAGACACTGGCTGATGAAGATAACATCAATACCATCTTTGCCCCTACGGACGACGCATTTTTGTTGCTTGGAGAAGATGATTTAGTCGATCTGCTAGCCGATTCGGAGCTGTTAACCGACACTCTGCTCTACCATGTACTTGCTGGCAGCAACGATGCAGCATCACTTACTGCCCAGGCAGGTTCTGTAATCACTATGCTCAATGGTGATCAGGCTGCACTGACCACGGAGCTTGATCAGTTGCGACTGAACACATCCAACGTAATCAGCGCAGATATAGCCGCGTCAAACGGAATCATTCATGTTATCGACGTCGTACTGACACCACCGACAGACATCGATAATCCGGACACTGTGCCAACAGAAACAATCGCAGAACTTATAGGTAATGACCCTCAGTTCAGCGCTTTACTGGATGCAGTTGTATCTACTGGTCTCGATACGATATTAGCGGAAGAAGGAAACTTTACCCTGTTTGCGCCGACCAATGATGCGTTTACCCAATTGAACGAAGAATTTCAGATTGATTTACCAGCCGACCCGGATCAGCTGCGCGATGTACTGTTGCTACACGTTATCGAGACAAGTGCGCTCAATTCAATAGAAGTAACAGCTGCTGCCGGAGATTCCATCGTTTCTGCTAATGGTGAAGCTTTGTTTGTGACGATTGATGGCAACGCGATAAACATAAACGACTCCACTATAATCGAAGCCGATCTTGCAGCCAGTAATGGTGTAGTTCACGCAATAGATACTGTTCTGTTACCAACACCTGCACCTGAGCAGGACTCTATAATAGGTATCCTCGCAGCAGACCCTGACTACAGTGAGCTGGTCTCATTGATAGAACAGGCCGGACTGACCGACACACTAAATGATCCGGCGGAAAATTTTACTGTGTTCGCACCCAACAATGATGCCATCGCCGCCGCAGAGGCGGAACTACCCGGTGATGCTGATGCCCTTCGCGATCTTCTGCTTGGCCATGTAACCGACACAGTATTCACCTCCGCAGAGGTTGTTGCACTGGATGGAGTCAATATTGTCACGTTAGCCGGACCACAACCGGTGGTTTTGACCAGAGATATCCTGAGTGTTGGTGGTGCAATTGTGGTAGAACCTGATCTGCAATCAAGTAACGGCATTATTCACGGTATTGACGCTGTACTGATACCTGAATCTTAACCCGAACTACTGTGTTAGCTTTGGATATTTTGCGTAGCCACTTGCCCGGGCTTTGTCTTAGCCCGAACTATTCATGAAATGGCGAGCATATGGCGCAGAGATTTGTTTTCA
>CAZKAQ010000069.1:0-20409 GCA_964550655.1 uncultured Granulosicoccaceae bacterium | reverse complement strand
GCAACTGCAACTGCAACTGCAAAAGCTACTGCACCTGCATAAGTCGAATGCCGGTGGTTTTCTTAACGATAGTTTTCTTAAAAAGATGACGTTGCCGCTCAGGGCTCACGTATAACTAACTGGTCGCCTTTTTGTAGTAGCTCGTAGTGTTTTAAAACACTCATGCCAAGCAGGACTTCATCGCTCAGGCCGGGGTTTATGTGGGCGGTTGCGTTGCGGATCTCCAGGTCACCGATACGTAGTTGATCTATCTGTGTTCTGTAGGCCACACCAATGCCGTTGGCTGTGCTGATAGCAATTTCAGCTCCGCGTGTCAGCCCGGCTCGCAACGCAACATCTTCCGGAATGCTGACGCTGGTGGCACCGGTATCGACCAGAAATGCAGTCTGTGCACCGTTGATAGTACCGGTGACTCGATAGTGTCCGTATCGGCCGCGCTGCAGAGTAATACTGCGCTTATCGCCGTCGATCGAGGTGACTACCTTGTTATTCGGGTTGTGTTGTCGCTCGAGATGGTTGTTGACGAGCAGGGTGCCAAGGGCGAGGCCGACGACCCATAAACCGACGATCATGTAGTGACCTATACGGGTTTCGTCGTCTTTTGCTTGTCGGTTATTGTCCAAGTGGTTGCCTGACTGATGTGTCGCATCTCTCTTAGATGCACTGTGATGGCCGTTTTTAGTGTTGTTGTCGGTTGATTCCTGCGGCGCGTTGCATGCCGAGGTTCTATTCTACCGTATCGATAAATACAGTTATCGGCACATTCCGTTTTTTGAATAGTCCGGGACAGATCTATCCCACCGGACTGCTCAAAGCAGATACAATACCGCTTTTCGCTTTTGGTCTAAGAGATGTCCGGCAATACATTCGGCAAGCTGTTTTCATTGACCACCTTTGGTGAAAGCCATGGTCCCGCAATCGGTGCCGTGGTAGACGGCTGTCCTCCGGGATTGCCGTTGTCAGAGGCTGACCTGCAGCGTGACCTTGATCGCCGTAAGCCCGGGCAGTCACGCTATACCACGCAGAGAAAAGAAGACGATGTGGTAAAGATTCTTTCGGGTGTCTTTGAAGGTAAAACCACTGGCACGCCAATCGGTTTACTTATTGAAAATACCGACCAGCGTTCAAAGGACTACAGCAAGATCAAAGATCTCTACCGTCCGGCCCACGCTGACCTGACCTACCAGAAAAAATACGGCATACGCGACTATCGCGGTGGTGGCAGATCTTCTGCGCGGGAAACGGCGATGCGGGTGGCAGCAGGCGGTATTGCCAAAAAGTATTTGCAGACGCAGTTCGGCATTCAGATAAGAGGATACCTTTCGCAACTTGGGCCGATCACACTCGACGATGCGAAGTTCGATTGGAATGAAGTAGATCAAAATGCTTTTTTCTGGCCGGATGCAGGCCAGGTGGATGATCTCGCTACCTTTATGCAGAAGCTCGCCAAAGAAGGTGACTCTGCCGGTGCCAGGGTAAATGTGGTGGCATCCGATGTACCGGTTGGTTGGGGAGAACCTGTTTTTGACCGTCTTGATGCAGATATCGCTCATGCCATGATGAGCATTGGTGCGGTCAAAGGTGTGGAGATTGGAGCCGGCTTTAAGAGCGTTGAGCAAAAGGGCAGCGAACATCGCGACGAAATTACCCCGCAGGGTTTTTTGTCAAACAATGCCGGCGGTGTGCTTGGCGGTATTAGCTCCGGGCAGGATGTAACAGCTTCTATTGCGTTGAAGCCGACATCAAGTTTAAGGCTGCCGGGTCGTACTGTAGATGTTGATAACAATGCTCAGGAAGTGATTACTACCGGCAGGCATGATCCCTGTGTAGGCATCCGTGCTGTGCCAATCGCAGAGGCTATGATGGCGTTGGTTTTGATTGATCATTGCTTGCGTGATCGAGCACAGAATCCGGATGCAGATCGCTCTTCAGCTAAAACTGTTAGCTGAATGGTTCATCATCTGTGAGTCTAAGCGTATGGATAAATGCTTCCGCAGCGCGCGACATAGTACGTTCGCGATGTGTGATCAGCTGTATTGAATAAGTGATGTTCAGCTCTTCTACTGATAACACCGTCAGAGAGCTATCGACCAGATGCTTCGGCAGGCAAGCCCAGCCGAGCCCGAGGGATGCCATTTTTTTGATGGTTTCGAAATTCGTTGCTTCAACACTTACTGACAGGGTTTGATTGTGGGCTTCCAGAATTTTCTCTATGGCACGACGTGTCCATGTATAGCCATGCGGTTGGATAGATCGACTACTTGTAAGCGTTTCGAGTGAGATTTTTTGCTCATGCTCCGTTTGCTCTTTAACCAGTGAGTGGTTATTTGCGACCACTACCACCATATTTTCCGACCATACTTCTGTACGCTCCAACTTGGACGAGAACTTCAGAAAGTCCGAGCGCGAACACAAACACAAAGCCAGTTCCAGTTGTCCCTCGGCGACATCCTGCAGCGTTTCGGTGGGGTGATTTGCAAAACGCAGATTGATATCGACGCTCGGGTAGTTGCGCCGAAACATTTGCAATACATCAGGCAAGTGTTGGTTACCGATAAACTCGGTGGTACCAATACTGAGAGTGCCGCTTACGGCTTTGCCGAGGTTGCAAATGACATCTTCAATGCGCAACAATTCACGGTTGATCTGCCGTGCGGAAGGTAACAGCAAACGACCCGCTTCGGTCAGTTGCACCTGTCTGCCGACGCGGTCGAAGAGTTTTTCCGATAGCTCTGACTCGAGCGCTGCGATTCGTTTGCTGACAGCTGGCTGAGTCAGTTTCAGAGATTGTGCAGATCGAGAAAAAGATTTTTTATCGGCGACTTCAATAAATGCCTTAAGATTGTTAATGTCCACTCTGTCTTCCCCTTTAATTTACACTGGCATCCAATCCCGGAAAACTTTCGGTAAGCAGAAATGTTTACTGCACTGGTTTGGTCTTTTTTGAGACAAGGTCTAATATTGCATATTATGATCGCCAAGTCTTCACAATAGATTGAAGTCGGGCATAACAATCTAATTTCCCTACGAATACGGGTCAGGTTTTACTGCAGGAACAAAAATGAAAGTTGGTTTAATCGGCTGGCGCGGTATGGTCGGCTCCGTTTTAATGCAAAGAATGTTTGAAGAGAGTGATTTCGACCGGATCGATGCGGATTTCTTCTCTACCTCACAAGCTGGTCAGGCAGGTCCTGTAATAAATGGTTCGCCCACCACGTTACTCGACGCCCACGACACTGATGCGCTGGCTGCCATGGACACGATTGTCACCTGTCAGGGTGGTGACTACACCAAACAGGTTCATCCCGTGCTTCGCGCCAGTGGCTGGAACGGTTACTGGATTGATGCAGCGTCGGCGCTGCGCATGGAGCCTGACAGCACGATTGTGCTCGATCCGGTGAATGATGGCGTGATAGCCACAGCGTTAGCTGCGGGCAAGAAAGATTTTATCGGCGGCAACTGCACTGTCAGTCTTATGATGATGGGCCTCGCCGGACTTTTTCGAGAAGACCTGATTGAGTGGTGTAGCAGTATGACTTATCAGGCGGCATCCGGCGCCGGCGCGCGGGCAATGCGTGAACTTATTGCCCAGATGGGTGTGTTGCATGGCTCGGTGGCTGAAAATCTGATTGATAAAGACAGCTCCATTATCGACATCGATCAAGGTATAAATGACGCATTTCGAAGCAATAACTTTCCATCTGCCGAGTGTGGTGCAGCATTGGCCGGCAGTTTAATACCCTGGATTGACAGTGATCTCGGCAATGGTCAAAGCAGGGAAGAATTTAAGGCTGAAGCGGAGACCAACAAAATTCTTGAGCGCACAGGTAACTCGATTATCCCGATAGACGGTTTGTGTGTGCGTATAGGCGCTATGCGTTGCCATTCACAGGCGCTGACAATAAAGCTACGTAAAGATCTGCCATTGAAGGAGATCGAATCAATTATCGGTGCTGCCAATGAGTGGACTGAGCTGGTGCCGAATAACAAAGCAGATTCAACTGAACTACTTTCCCCGGCTTATGTCAGTGGTAGTCTGAAAGTGCCGGTTGGGAGATTGCGAAAGATGAGCTTTGGCCCGGAATATCTCAGCGCATTTACGGTGGGGGATCAGTTGCTGTGGGGTGCTGCCGAGCCGCTGCGCCGGATGTTAGCCTTGCTCAGGTAGGTTTTTCTGGTGCTTCCCGGGTAGTATTTTCGAGGCAGATTTTGCACTTTTTGATGATTAAACGGTTCGTTGAGGTTGTGCGGGTGTTTATCATCTTACTCAGGTTTAGTGCGCTCACGCGACTGTTTTGGTGGTATCGTGCTATTGAACTGTAGTGAGTCAGTGATGGCTGAAAAAAAGCCAATGACTTAAAAGTGGTGCAAAGCAGCGCGCAGATGCGGCATTGCTCTTAATTAATGCCTGGGTAAAGTCTGGATTACGGCCACTATGGCTGTCTGTGCCGGGTCACTACCGTTGTCAATTCAACTGGAATTGACATTTTCCCTTACTTGCCGGACAAGATTTGTACCGGTTCAGTTGCCTAAATGGCAGTCCCGTACTATATCAAAGGGACTGGATTTTACAGTGGCGGATTTTTGAGATGTATCCGCGCAACTGACACTGAATTTCTTCGAATAATAAAGCCATGTAAACGGCAGTGAATCGAGAATCTGGTGCAATATTCACTTAACGTCGTTTTTGATGAGAAAAATATAGAGATCGTATGATTGTGCGAAAATTATCCTTAGCCGCAGCTGTAAGTTTGAGTCTCGCCGGTATGTCGAGTGTGTCCCATGCACTTGGACTCGGTGAGATTGAAATGTATTCAGCGTTGAATCAAACCCTCGATGCCGAGATTGCAATTCTCTCTGCCACCGATAGTGAACTCGAGGAGATGCAGGTCAGGCTTGCCTCCTCTGACGCGTTTGCCCGCGCAGGTTTGGAGCAGTCTCCAATTCTGGATACTGTTGAATTTACAGTTGATCGACGCCCGGACGGCCAGGCGGTGGTCAAGGTCACCAGCGACAGTCCGATTTTTGAGCCGTTCCTTAACTTCCTGCTTGAAGTGGATGCACCGGGTAGTGTAAAGCTCGTAAGAGAATATACCGTCCTTTTAAGCCCGCCGACATTCGCCGACAATGGCGCAGTTGGTGAGCCCATCGACCTTTCGGGTAAAACACTTTTTGAAGGCAACGACACTGGCGCTGAAGTGAGTTTTACCGAGACGACTATCGGCACTTTCATCGAGCCTAACGTGACAACAACTATTGCAGATGCTGACACGGAAAACCTGTTTTTACCGGAAGACAATATTCTCACAGAACTTCCGGCGGACACGACAACAACTGACAGTGACAGTGACAGTGACAGTGCGGCGGCAATTGCACTGGCTCTGGAAACCGACGTGACACCGCAGACCGATGATATTCCTGACGCTGGAATTGTCGTGCCACTTGACGACCTGATTGCCACAAACGCCAATGAGAGCGACATTAACAGTGGTACTGGCGGTGCGATCTTCGAGAATGAGTTTGAGGCTTCTCAAAGCCAGCTGATAGAGAGCGATGAACTGGCTGGACTTATCAGTGATGAAGAGACTTTTGCAGAGCAGACGGTGACGCTGGCCGATACTTCTCCTGTTGAACAACCGGCAAGCAGTGTGTTTGCGGCCGACCTGTCTTCTGATGACACAGATGCAGAGGGTCAGGCGGGAGATTTAATCGATTTGTCCGGCGTGTTGGATGGTGTTTCCGTACCTGACTCCGGCAGTAACAGCAGTGCTGTCAATTCTGAATCTGTTACCGATTCTGCATCTGATACCGATTCTGCATCTAATGCTCGATCCATAGTGTCGAACGGTACTGGTACTTATCGTATTCGTACACAAGACACATTGTGGAGCATTGCAAAAGCACATAAATCAAACGATGTAGATAACTATCAGATGGTAGTTGCCTTATTCACGGCAAATCCAGCCGCGTTCATTGACGGCAACATGAACCATATGATAAATGGTGCGGTGTTGCAGATACCTGCAGCTGCCACGCAGAGGTCTGTCGATCCGGAGAACGCATCTGCGATCGTACGATCGTGGACCCGGGACAACAGACCACCTGCGAGTTCTTCGTCGACCACTTTTAATCAAACAGAAACTGTTGTTGATAACAACAATCTTGACGATATAAATGAGCGCTACGAAGAAGTGCTTAGCGAGGTAGAGACAGGAACGGAAGAACGTGATGCGCTGCAGGGTCGCGTCGAAAGTCTCACCGATAATATGGAAGAGATGAAAAGCTTAATCACTGTTCGTGAAAGTGAGCTCAACAAGTTGCAGGACGAAGTGCTGGCTGCAGAATCAAATGCTGCAGCTCTTGATGCTCAGATCAGTGAGCTGTCCAATTCCACTGACCGGGTTGCTGCGGAGCAGCAAAACCTGGATAACGAGCTGACTGAAGCACAGAATGAAATAGCACGTCAGGCTGATGCCGAGAAGAATCTCGCAACAGCAGAAGCAGAAGCACAGGCTGTTTTGCTGGCGTCTGAAGAAGATGCTTTGCGATCACAGCTTGCCGCACTCGAACTGGAAAAGCGTGCCCTGGAAGCATCATCGCAACTGGAAAAAGCGGCTCTGGTACGCGAAGCAGAAGAAGAAAAGACCAGACTGCTGGCACAGGCAAAAGCAGAGCGAGAACAAATTTCTGCCGAGCTTGAAGCTGAAAAGGCGCGTATCACGCGCGATGCAGAGAACGAAATTGCCCGTATCAGAGGCGATGCTGAAACTGAAAACCAGCGACTACTGAGTGAAGCTCAGGCCGCGCGTGAGCAAGCCGCAGCCAATGTTGCGAAGTTGGAAGCTGAACAGGCAAAAGCGGCTGCCGATGCAGAGCAGTTGCAGGCCAAACTTGCAGCAGTGGAAGCCGGCCTCGAAGAAGAGAAGAACAACGCCCGGCTGCAGGCCCAGACTGCACTTGATAATGGATCTGAAGAGCCATCTCGAGTCAAAGATCGACTTGCGCAACTACAGCTGACGGATTCTGAGCTGTCTGCGGAAGAAAAAGCTGCGATGATCAGCGCTGCTGCTGAAGATAAGGCAGCCATGGTCGATGCTGACACCGATGCTGATGGTGTTATTACGGGTGCTGTCGATGGTATAAAAAAGACTGGCGAGAGCATGGCAGCTGACGGAACTGCAGCAGTCGGTGGATTACTCGGTGCAGCACCGCTTGGCGACCTGGTCGGTAATCGTCAGACTGTATTTGCCGCTGGTGCCGGTTTGTCACTTTTAGGTCTGCTGGGCGCCTGGGCTTTTAGAAGACGTAAAGCTGCCCCTGCGCAAACTCAAGGCCTGCGTCCACGCGGTGAGATCAGACCAGTCGCTGCGAACGATACGCGATCACGCCTCGAGCAGGAAAAAGTAATGTACGGCGATGACGATGTCGCCGGCGCGCAGCCTCAGCAACGTGCTAGCTCTGCGGCAGCCGCTGCAGCCGCAGCCGCAGCCGCGGTAACCGGCACGGCAGTCGCTACATCAAAAGGTAATCAGGACGCAGACAAGCCTCTCGCACCTGCGGAAAAAGCACAGCAAGCTGCACAGCCTGCCAACACTCAATCTGCAGAACCTGCCGCAACGGCCATTGATGAAGAAGAGGAGATGGCCCTCGATGACACTATCACCGAAGCTGAAGTTTATCTGCGCTACGGTTTGCATGGTCAGGCGGAAGATTTACTGAATACTGCTCTTGAGCGCTCGCCTGACAACGAGGAGTATCACTTCAAGTTGCTCGAGAACTACCATGACCAGAAAAACACTGACAAATTCAGTCAGCTGGCTGAGACTTTCAACGGCAAGTTCCCGAAATCCCGTCATCAGGCTCGAGTAGCCGAGATGGGTAAAGAGTTGACCGGAGCAGGTTCAGAGTCACCTCAGTCATCAGCTTCAGCCGGAACACTGGCGGCAGGTGCAGCAGGTGCTGCGGCCATGGCAACTGGTGCAATAGCCAATGCTAAGGACACTGCCTCTGACGGAATGGATTTGCTCTCCGGTGGCGCTTCCAGTGATACTGATCTGTTGGATCAGACTATTGATCCCGGTTCAGAGTTTAGTGTTGATGAACTGCAGGCAACCGGTAATCTCGGCGCTCTGGTTGATGATGACGCTGATCTTGCAGGTGGTTTGTCGCTCGATGATGTCGATCTCGCATCACTGGATGACGACGGCACCATGAATCTTGAAGAGATAGCTGGCAGCCAGATGTCTGGTGGAGATCTCGGTACACTCGATCTGACGAATCCGGATACCTCTTTTGACGACCTCTCGCTTGAGGATCTGGATGCTTCATTCGGCGATTCAACAGCTGACCTTCATAAGAGTATGGATGCTGATCTCACCAGTGTGACTCCGCTGCCCGGTGGCACAGATGAGATGGAATCCAAGCTCGATCTTGCCAAGGCATACCTCGATATGGGTGATAAGGAAAACGCCGGTAGAGAGTTGCAAGATATTGCAGCCAGAGGTAACCCGCTGCAGCAGGTAGAAGCGGCGGAGTTGCTGAAAAAACTGACATAAGAAAAGTTTAACGCACGCAAGTATTGAAAGACGCCTTCTCAGGCGTCTTTTTTTTGCCTGTCATTTTTTCAGTGCTGGTTATAACCTTTGGCTTTAATGCTTAAATGCAGCGCTTCAATTAAAACGGTTACAATGGCGCGATGACTGATTTAAAAGCTTATCAATCTATACCTGCTAATCTGTGGCTGTGTTTTTTACTCTGGTATTTTCTACAGAGGAATTATCTGTCGCATGGCTAAGTATGCGCTTGGAATTGAATACGACGGAAGTGCGTATTGTGGCTGGCAGAGGCAGGACCACAGTCCGTCAGTGCAGCAGGTACTTGAAGAGGCGCTCAGCAGGGTAGCGGATGAAGAGGTTGTTGTCACATCAGCCGGGCGTACCGATACCGGTGTTCATGCATGGCAGCAGTGTGTGCATTTCAGTTCTGACCAATCACGCAATCTGAAAGCCTGGGTGATGGGAGTAAATGCCCACCTGCCGCATGATGTATCAGTGCGTAATGTCACCGAAGTCACGGAAGATTTTCATGCACGCTACTCGACAATTGACAGAACTTACCACTATTGGATTCTAAACCACCCGGCGCGTTCGGCACTTCAGCACAGGCGGGTTGCGGTGGTCTATAACGAGTTGGATGAAACGCAAATGCATCTGGCGGCACAGGCTTTGGTTGGTGAGCACGACTTCACCAGCTTTCGCGCCGCCGGTTGTCAGGCAAAGCATGCAGTACGTGAAATAACCAGTATTAGCGTACTTCGTTTTAATCGTCATGTGATGGTGCAGATTCAAGGTAACGCTTTTCTGCATAACATGGTGCGTATTATTGTTGGCAGTTTGATCAGCGTCGGCAGCGGTGAACAAACTACCGGCTGGATCGAATCAGTGCTTGCATCGCGCGATCGTACTCGGGCGGGCGCGACCGCAGTCGCGCATGGCTTGTACTTTATGGGACCCCGTTACGATCCGGCCTTCGGTATTCCTGACTGGCGTGAAAGCCTGCCAGCGGCGATCGGAATGCCATGAGCAGGGAACAGGCGGAAACTGTCTGCCGGTATTACTATCGACCGGTTCCGGTCTGCGAATTCCGGTAGATTGATGGCGTTAGCCACGGCGTCAGAAGTGACGCGGTTGTGCTATTGTCTGATTGATGAAACCGGACTCAAGCACTGGCATGACCGACACGTCTGCAATGATCCCTGATTGCCATACCCGGGTAAAAATTTGCGGGTTGACAAGCGTGCGTGATGCAGTCGCTGCCTGCCAATGCGGGGTTGATGCATTGGGTCTGGTGTTTTATCCGCCGAGTAGTCGCCACATAAGCGTTGATCTGGCTGTGGAAATTGTTAAGGCCTTACCTGCCTTTGTTACTGTCACGGGTTTGTTTTTGAACGAGGACCGTTCAGTTATTAACACCGTATTGGAAAAAGTCCCGTTATCATTGTTGCAATTTCACGGTACCGAGTCTGCTGAATTTTGTCAGTCGTTTAATCGTCCCTACATCAAGTCTATTGCGATGAAATCTGTCGTAGATGTCCCGCAGTATGCATCGCAGTACGAAGGCGCTCGCGGTTTTCTGCTCGACAGCAATGTCTCGGGCGGAGCAGGCGGCAGTGGTGAGCAGTTTGACTGGAGTCGTGTGCCGACTGAACTCCCCGCGCCACTGATACTGGCTGGCGGGCTTGATTGTGACAACGTCTTTGATGCGGTGATAAACGTCAGGCCGGATGCGGTAGATGTCAGTAGTGGTGTCGAGTCGGCCAAAGGGGTTAAAGACCATGGACAGATGAATAAATTTATACAATGTGTTCGTGCTGCTGACAGTACAATTATGGAATCCGTTAGAACAAGCAAGGTATCGGGTGATAAATGAGTTGGTTTGAAAAGCTTATGCCCTCAAGGGTCAGAACTGACAGTCGCAATCGTGGCTCGGTTCCCGAAGGCCTTTGGGTCAAGTGTGAGAGCTGCACAAACGTGTTGTATTCCGGTGATCTGGAGCGTAACCACAATGTTTGTCCACGCTGCGGTCACCACAGGCGCATTCCTGCACGAGACAGACTGGAAGCTTTGCTCGATGTCGAACCACGCAGCGAAATAGCAGCCAATCTTGAGCCGGTTGATTATCTCAAGTTCAAGGACAGCCGAAAATATAGTGAGCGACTAAGCCAGGCTGCAGAAAACAGCAAAGAAAAAGACGCGCTGGTCGCACTCTACGGCGCTATTCATGGTGTACCGGTAGTCGCTGCCGCGTTTGAGTATCAGTTTATGGCAGGGTCCATGGGCTCGGTCGTAGGGGAAAAGTTTGTTCGCGCCGCTGATACAGCGCTGCAACACAATGCGCCGTTTATCTGTTTCACCGCCTCGGGTGGTGCGCGAATGCAGGAGGCACTTGTATCACTTTTTCAGATGGGTAAAACCAGCTCCGCCCTGGCGCAGCTGTCAAATCGCGGCGTGCCTTATATCTCGGTACTTACCGATCCGACCATGGGTGGCGTGTCAGCAAGCTTTGCAATGCTGGGTGATCTTGTGGTTGCCGAGCCACGTGCATTGATTGGCTTTGCAGGACCACGAGTCATTGAACAAACCGTGCGTGAAACTTTGCCAAGTGGTTTTCAGCGTTCTGAATTTCTTCTTGAACATGGTGCAATAGATATGATCGTCGATCGACGAGAGATGCGTGCAAAGTTCGCTACCATACTCTCGCATCTGACGGGTCGGCAGTCACCTGATCTGAGTGCAGATGAGCCAAAGCCTGAGGAGCCGGTAGCGGAGCCGCCGCCTGAAGAAGAGGAGTAGTCTGTGAGGAGTAACCTGCAGGAATGGCTGCAGCATCTCGAGCAGCTGCAACCCGACAGAATTGAACTCGGGCTTGAAAGAATAACGCAGGTTGCAGGTAAGCTCGGTATTGGCAATCCGGACTTTCGTATCATTACCGTTGCCGGTACCAATGGTAAAGGCTCTACGGTTGCTTATATTAATGCCTTACTGACCGGGCTTGACTACAGTACCGGCGTCTATACGTCACCCCATTTTATTCATTTTAGCGAGCGCATAGTAATCAACAGCAAGCGTGTTGATGATGATTCTTTGTGTCGCGCTTTTGATGCCATTGAAGGTGCGCGTGGCGATACGGCTTTAACCTACTTTGAATTCACAACCCTTGCCGCTATCTGGTGTTTTAAAGCGGCAAACGTTGATGTTGCTATTCTGGAAGTCGGGCTTGGCGGCAGGCTTGATGCCACGAATGCCTGGCACAGTGAAGTAGCGTGCATCAGCTCAATAGGCATTGATCATACTGACTGGCTCGGTGACGATCGCGAATCAATAGCAGTTGAAAAAGCCGGTATAGCGCGACGCGATTGTCCCTTGGTCTGTGGTGACACCAATCAGCCGCAAAGTATTGCAAGAGTGGCGCAGGAGACTGGTGCGAGATTGCTGCAACGAGACCGCGATTTCCATGTAGAGCCGCAGTCTGCTAACCAATGGCGCTACACTGATGCTCAGTCAGAACTGTTGTTGCCCGCACCTGCTATTGCCGGTCAGTGGGCAATGGACAATGCCGCTGTCGCCATTTGCGCTGTCAGCCAGTTCACTGCAACCGCACCCCCATTGTCAGTTGCTCAACAGGCTTTGCAGAGTGTCGTGATGACCGGGCGCATGCAAATGCTTGCAGCCGGTGAGACCACCGTGGTACTCGATGTGGCACACAATCAGGCGGCGGCTGAAAAGCTTGATCAGTACCTGAAGTCGGCGCCGGTGGGCGGTGCTACGCGCGCGGTATTCGGCTGTATGCAGGATAAGGCCGTCGATCAGGTTATCGCCACACTGGTGAGCTCGGTAGATGAATGGTTTGTTACTGAAATTGACTACCCGCGCGCCATGTCAGGCAAAGATATAGCGCTTGAATTGCGCCGTCATGATGTTAAAAACAGTGAGATTTTCGCTTCGGTAATTCATGCAGTTAAGGCAGCTGTTGCACAATCAGGGTCTGAAGACAGAGTGCTGGTGCTAGGGTCTTTTCATGTCGTCGCTCCAGCGCTTGAAATGCTGGACAATTCGCCCGGATAGAGAATCGGAAAAATGACATTGAGCTGGCAGTCTTCGCAGTGTGCTCTGAAATTATCGACCGCAAACGGGCGATCTAATGCCGCGTAACAACATTAACTTCAGGAGTCTGCGACGTAACCTCTGCTACCGCGCGCACTCCTGGTTTCGACAAGAGCACCGTTCTTGAAAGATACTCTGACAATTGAACCATCACAGGCTGGACACATGGCGCAGGGTCGCAAGGAGCTAAGAGACGAGCAACTGTTCGCGCGCCTGATAGGTGCGGCAGTGCTGCTGGCGCTTGCGGTAATCATACTGCCGTTTGTGCTCGACGGTTCCGGTTCTCAGAGAGAATACGAATATGTCGAGACCCTGCCTCCCGAGCCACCGAGGTCGTCTGCTGTAGAGAGCTCTTTTTCCTCCAGACAGGAACCTCTTCCGGCAGATCAGCCGAACGCCGCTGCAGGGCAGACACTCCAAGCCCCGGCACGCGAAGAGGTACAGGCGAGCATTCCACCGACAACTCCAATGACAGATTTGCCGGTATCTCGCGTGTTAAACCAGAATAAAACTACCGGCCAGTTAACAAGCGCCGTCGTGGCTGCTGCAGAAAGCGGGCAGGGTAGCGTCGTCCGTGCACCGGTCGACGGCGTAAACTCCGAACCCCTCAAGCCGGGTTGGAATATTCAGGTGGCAAGCTTTGTCCGTGACACTAATGCAGTCAAGTTAATCAATCGGCTGCGCAGGCAGAATCTGCCTACCTATGCCAACCGTGTACAAGGCAGTCAGCGCACGCTTGTACGCGTATTGGTCGGCCCGTTCAGCAGTCAGATCGATGCGCTTACAGTACAGAACGACATTGATCGGGACTATCGAGTCGAGAGCCTGATAGTGAGAGGCAGGTAGATGTCAAATAAAATGCAATCGCACAACGGCTGCTACAACAGGCTAACAAGCAGAGACGGTATCAATGAATTTGAATACTCTTGACCTGGTCATTCTTATCGGAATTTCGTTCTCCGGCCTGTTTGGCCTGTTTCGCGGGTTCACTGCATCGGTGCTCTCTCTGCTTACCTGGGTGGTGGCACTCTGGCTGCCGCTCAGGTTCACGCCGGAGTTCAGTTTATTCCTGCCGGACTCCGTCGAAAGCCCTGCTGCGCGCTCCGCCATCGCCGCTGCCACCCTGTTTTTCAGTGTCTTTATTATGCTGAGTATCATCGGCTGGATGCTGCGCAAATTGCTGGGTCTCACCGGGCTTGGTTTTGTAGACAGGTTGTTAGGCGGGGTGCTTGGTTTGATTCGAGGTGTGATAATTGTTGCAGTATTGGCCATGTTCGCAAGTGCTAACTCAGATTTTCCGAAAGAAAAATGGTGGGGTGAATCTCTGCTAATGGAGGATTACGTGCTGAAAGTCTCCGATTTCATTCGCAACCGCCTGCCGGAAAATTTATCCAGCAAACTTTCCCTGAACCGGCTCGATCCTGTGAAGTAGCAGATTTCAAATCTGCTGCGTTGATGAAGATGCTATGAGTAAAATTTTGCCACTGCGGTGGTGCAGCAGCAGTTGTCAATAATGAATAGTTTATGCACGGGCGACAAAATTCTTTAATCAGTTCACCCGCCATCCTTCTAACCGTTTACAATCTGCACTTGTGAATCACGGGCAGCACCCATGTGCGGCATCATTGGCATAGTTGGCCACGACGCAGTTAATCAACAAATCTACGATGGCCTGACACTGCTTCAGCACCGCGGGCAGGATGCAGCCGGTATGGCTACCAGTGATGCACGCAAGCTGTTTGTCCGCAAAGCGCCGGGACTGGTCAGAGAAGTTTTTCGTGCCTCGCACATGTTGCGGCTGCAGGGGTCAATGGGAATAGGCCATCTGCGTTACCCGACCGCCGGTGGCTCGCAGATCTCGGCTGAAGCCCAACCGTTTTATGTCAACTCACCTTTCGGTATTGTGCTTGCCCACAATGGCAATCTGACCAATGCCGAAGCGCTCCAGAGCGAGCTGTACCGCACTGACCGCCGTCATATCAATACCAGTTCTGACAGTGAAGTTTTGCTCAATGTCTTTGCTCACGAGTTACAGGGCGCCGCCGGTTCTGACAAACTGCAACCGGATCATCTTTTTCAGGCAGTTGAAGCGGTACACAAACGCTGCGCCGGCGGTTATGCCGTGATTGCTATGTTAGTTGGACGCGGTGTTGTGGGATTCAGGGATCCGTATGGTATTCGACCGATTATTCTCGGCAAGCGTGAGTCGGAAAAAGGCACCGAATATATTCTTGCTTCAGAGAGCGTTGCTCTAACCGGCCTCGGCTTTGAACCGGTGCGTGATCTTGAACCGGGTGAGGCGGTCTATATTACCCAGAAAGGTGAACTGTTTACAAAACAATGTGCTAAGAAAACGCAGCTTATTCCGTGTATTTTTGAATACGTCTACTTTGCCAGGCCGGACTCTGTTATTGATAATGTATCGGTTTACAGTTCCCGCCTTGCGATGGGACGCAAGCTGGCCGACAAAATAAGACAGGAGTGGCCGGACAACGATATTGACGTTGTGATACCCATACCGGATACCAGTAATACTTCAGCGCTTGAGCTCGCGATGAACCTTGGCGTCAAGTACCGTGAAGGCTTTGTGAAGAACAGATATATAGGCCGGACTTTTATTATGCCTGGTCAAACCATGCGGCGTAATGCAGTACGCCAGAAGCTCAACCCGATCGGTTCCGAGTTTGCAGGTCTTAATGTGTTGTTGGTTGATGACTCGATAGTTCGTGGTACAACCTCTGAACAGATAGTAGAAATGGCTCGCGAAGCCGGTGCAAAAAAAGTTTACATGGCCTCAGCTGCACCACCCGTCAGTTATCCCAATGTCTACGGCATTGATATGCCAGCTGCCAATGAATTGATTGCGCATGATAAATCGGTTGAGCAAATACGCCAGGCAATCGGTGCGGACGGATTGATCTATCAGGATCTCGATGACCTGATCGAGTGCGTAAAAGAGTCACGACCCTCAATGAGTAAGTTTGAAACCAGTTGCTTTAACGGCGTCTATGTAACCGGTGACGTCGACAAACCCTATCTCGATAGATTGCAAACTGCCAGAGCCGATGCCAATAAAGACAACAGCTCTGATGAAGAACTGGTTGACGTCGGCATGCAATAGCGCCAGTAAAGCATCTGAACAGTCCTTGACTCTTCATTCAGGTGGTGCATAATAATGTTGCGCCGATTTGCTTCAGCTTGCGGGCGCTTTAGAAATACAGCTAAATCGAACGTTGCGTACCTCAGACGCCCCACGGAAGTTTTAGCTATTCTATTGCTTCCCGTGCCTGCCCGGATCTGTAAACTCCGTGATATCAGGCTTCTGGCAGTCAGCTGTCAACTACTGCATAGCTCAGGTTCGAAGCTCACATCGCCGCCACGTTTTAACACTACGCGGAATATGCATGAGTACCGACTGGAATCAATTCGACCTTGCCACTACGGCTGTAAGAGCAGGGCATGAGCGCACTCACGAAGGTGAACATAGCGAAGCTATTTTCAGTACTTCAAGCTTTGTTTTTAAAAATGCAGAGCAGGCCGCTGCGCGCTTTCAGAACAAGCAGCCGGGTAACGTCTACTCGCGCTTTACCAACCCGACTGTGCGTACCTTTGAACAGCGTCTTGCAGCCCTTGAAGGGGGAGAGTGTTGTGTTGCGACCTCATCCGGAATGGCAGCAATTATGGCTACTTGTGTCGCACTGCTTAAGCCGGGTGATCATATAGTCGCCGCCTCAGGCATGTTTGGTTCTACGACGCAGTTGTTTAGCAAATACCTGACTCGCATGGGCAACCCGGTTGATTTTGCACAGATAGACAATATTGAAGATTGGCGCAATAAGATAACGCCGCAAACCAGAATGCTGTTTCTGGAAACACCAACCAATCCGTTAACTCAACTGGCAGATATCAGCGCACTTGCAGAGATTGCAAAAAAACACTCAGCACTGTTAGTTGTCGATAACTGCTTCTGCACCCCGGCATTGCAAAAACCCCTGGCGCTGGGAGCAGACCTCGTTATTCATTCTGCCACCAAGTTTATTGACGGTCAGGGGCGCTGTGTCGGCGGTGCAGTAGTGGGCGATAAACAAAAAGTCGGTGAAGATATATTTGCCTACCTGCGCACGGCAGGGCCGACCATGAGTCCGTTCAATGCCTGGGTATTTCTGAAAGGGCTCGAAACACTTGAAATCAGAATGCAGCGGCACTGTCTGAGTGCTGCAAAGCTTGCACGATGGCTGCAGCAGGAACCTGCCGTAAAACGTGTTCACTTCCCGGGTCTTGAAGATCACCCACAGCACGAGTTGTGTAAAAGGCAACAGAGTGATTTTGGCGGCATCGTTTCATTTGAAGTAGAAGGTGGCAGGGAAGCAGCGTGGCGGGTGATAGATTCAACCAGGCTCTTGTCGATCACTGCCAATCTGGGAGATGCCAAAAGTACAATCACTCATCCGGCGACAACTACTCACGGCAGAATATCGGAGCAGGAGCGTGCAGCTGCCGGTATCACTGATAGCTTGTTGCGTGTAGCAGCAGGACTGGAATCGCCGGAGGATATCTTTGCTGATATCAAACGAGGTCTGTGAGTAACTTCAGTAGTACAAAGCCCGACGCGTAGAGGAAGATTCGTATTTCTCAATAAATACCATTACTTTTTAAGCGGTAACTACAAGATCAATATTGAGTGTTTAGGTTCTCTCAGTATCAAAAGATCTGCAATCCTTGTGGATATACCGATAGAAAAAATTGCAGCGTCACAACAAAAACTCATAGAGTTCGCGCAAAACTACCTGAGGCGCTTCCAGCTGGGGCAGATGGCCAACGTCAGGAAGTGATTTAAAAGATTCCGGTTTGACTAAATCTCGCAACGCCTCTCCTCTTGATATTGGTATCCATGGATCGTTCTTACCCCATATAATTTTCACCGGACATCTTATATCCGGATACATTGCCTCTATATCCTTTGTATATTTTTCATCTGCTTGTTCAAATTGCCGGTAAAAGCTCAATCTCCCGTCCTCAGTGAGCCATGGCGCAACAAGATATTCGAAGTCTTGTGATTCTAACTGAGTCACCAAAGCGCCCTGGATGTAGGCTTCGACAATTGCTTTATGAATATGCGGTGGTAGCCCAACGAAGGCCTCAACGTGTTTTCCCACATGATCGAAAAAATCTGAACCCCAGGGACGCATCGCAACTACGTTCATTAAAACATATCGACTAAAGTCCACTTTATGAAGAAGATGTGCTCTTAAGGTAGAAGCTCCGCCAAAATCGTGAGCGATTACACTCGGATTTTCCAACCCCCAATGCTTTATCAATTCGCAGAAAACATTGCCTTGCACGTCGAGACTGGTACGTTGATCTAAATTTTTTTCAGACATTCCATAGCCTGGCATGTCGTACCAATATACTTTGAATTTCTCACTCAAGCCTGGTATCAAGCGATGCCAGCAATAAGATGACCATGGCCATCCATGAGCTAAAATCAATGGTTCTCCGCTGCCGGCTGTACCGGCAGAGATCAACCCTGCGGATGTTTGTATTTTATCTGTAAGAGACCACTTCATGAATAATGCAGGCTAGTCACTCACGCAGAGTACCCTCGACAATTAGATCAGTTGCCACCAGAAAGTTGGATATGATTAATGCCGCCGTTGTCTATGATGATCTGAGGAGTCCACCGGGAAATAGGCTTGAAAGATTAAGTGGGGATTGGCAAGGCTTTCACAGCATAAGAATCAATCAGCAATGGCGGATTGTCTTCAAGTGGGCTGATGGCGGGGCGGAAGAAGTGGAAATAACTGACTATCACAGGTGATTATAATGTTATCGAAGAAACGAACCGCAACACATCCTGGGGAAATACTACAATACGAATTTCTGGAGCCACTTGAGATTAGTCAGGCTGATCTCGCGCGTCATCCAGGCGTACCAAATCAAAGAATCAGTGAGTTGGTAAGGGGTAAGAGAGGAATCACACCAGATACAGCATGGCTTCTGTCAAAAGCTTTGAATACTACTCCTGAATTCTGGATGAATTTACAAACGAATTATGACCTCACATCAGTAGAGCCGCCACGTGGAATAAAAAAGCTTGTGGCCTGAAATCCAATGACAAATGTTCTGGCTGAGGCATTGGCTAATAGGCGCTGACCGGCCGAACGCACGTCTGAGACATTTAAGGTCCAATGAAATCTGGCATTGACTGTGAGATCAAGTCCGGATTTATACGCTTCGTTAATGTTGATGTTTCGAGTTCCAACTAACTGGTAGTAGAATTTTTTGACCAGACTGATTGCTTGCCGGACTGTCTGTTATTTTCCGAAGCACTTGTTTTTTTTGGTGGACGCCGCCGACGCTTCTTTTTACCCGCCGCAGTCTTTTTAGAGACAGAAGATTTTTTACCGGCAGTTGTTTTGTTACGATCACCCGCCGATGTTCCGTGATTTGCGGTTTTTTTCTTTTTAGGTTTTTTAGCCTTCGGTTTTGATGGTGACGCCGGGGTGTTCGGTACTATATGGTCAGGCTCGAAAGGTTCTATCTCCTGCCGATCCAGTGACTTGCCGATCAGTCGTTCAATATCGCGCAATAGTTTGACTTCATCTGCGCTGACCAGAGATATTGCGTCTCCATTCAAACCCGCTCGTCCGGTTCTGCCGATTCTGTGTACATAGTCTTCCGGCACCTGTGGCATGTCGTAGTTTATAACATACGGCAGATCATCGATATCTATGCCGCGTGCGGCTATGTCAGTTGCCACCAACACCTGCAGTTCATTGTTTTTAAATTGCGCCAGTGCTTTCGTGCGTGCCGCCTGGCTTTTGTTTCCGTGTATTGCGGCGGCGTTTATTTTTGCTGAGGTCAGTTGTTTGGCAAGTCGGTTGGCGCCGTGTTTGGTGCGTACGAAAACCAGTACCTGATCCCATGCATTGGTTTTGATCAGGTGCTTTAACAGTGCCGTCTTGTTTGCCTTGTCGACCGGGTGAACGGCTTGTGTGACGGTAGCGGCTGTTGTGTTTTTAGGGGTTACTGACACTTCTTTCGGGTGATGCAAAAACTGTTGTGCCAGTTTTCTGATGTCTTTTGAAAAGGTTGCAGAGAACATCAGCGTCTGACGCTTTTGCGGCAACATTTTCAGGATTCTTTTGATATCGTGAATAAAGCCCATATCGAGCATGCGATCAGCTTCATCCAGAACCAGTACTTCCAGCTGCTTAAAACGTACAGCGTTCTGGTTATGCAGATCGATCAGTCTGCCTGGAGTAGCGACCAGAATATCGGTGCCCTTGCGCAGGCGCATCATCTGCGGATTAATCTTAACGCCGCCGAATACCACATTGGCCTGTAGTGGCAGGTACTTGCCATATTGTTCGATATTGTCGTAGATCTGAGCGGCCAGTTCACGTGTTGGCGTGAGAATAAGACAACGCACCTGATTGGCTTTAACCGGGTTGCCCTGATTCAGAAGGTGCAATATGGGTAAGGTAAAGCCTGCGGTTTTACCGGTCCCGGTTTGTGCAGCGGCCATGAGATCGTGGCCTTGTAACACCAGAGGAATGGCTTGCGCCTGTATCGGCGAGGGGGTCTGGTAGCCTTGCTCTTTTACTGCTTGTTTTATCGATTTATTCAGGTCGAGCGAGTCAAAGCTCATACATTTTCACTATGGTGAGTGCCGCGAGGCTGGTGGTGAAGCTTAACCCGGACTATTCACGAAATCGACGGCATCTCACTTGATCTTTGATTCCAC
>CAZKAQ010000068.1:0-20412 GCA_964550655.1 uncultured Granulosicoccaceae bacterium | reverse complement strand
AAATATCAGTAAGTATTCGTCGCAAGAATAAAATTCACTGTGAAAACAAATCTCTTCGCGATATGCTCGCCATTTCATGAATAGTCCGGGCTAGCCCGGACTAATGCTCTCCTGATCAAAAGAGTCTGTTTGTCGTCCTGCAGGGCGCACTCTTTTTTAATGTTAGTAAAAAGCATCAATTGAAACGTGATAGCATGGATCGCATGATGTAAAACGAAGTTTGTTGTGTTAGTAAACTGCCTCTCTCTGCTGTTATCCCTTTCCTGTGTTGCGCTGCTCTGCACACTGCCGTCTGTCTCTGTTTTGCTGCTTTTTATACCGTTAGCGGGTAGTTTGTTTTTCTTGCGTGCGCGATTAGGCAGGACTTTGATACCGCTGCTGGTATTTATTGCAGGCTTTGTTTATGCGTCTCTGGTGGCTTCTTCTTATTTATCGCAACGTCTGCCGGAAGAATTGTTGGGAGTCGAGGTGGAGATTGTCGCCACTATTGTTGATTTGCCACATCGCGATGGCAGAAGGCTCAGGTTTATCACCGAGTTGGAATCAATAAGACCGGTCAACAGCACGGCGCTACAACCGCGGAACGGGCGCATCCGTCTGAGCTGGTACGGAAAAGATGCCCCGGATCTTAAAGCCGGTAACAAAGTTAAACTGGTCGTTAAGCTTAAGCCGCCCTCCGGCTTTATGAATCCTGGTGGTTTTGATCTTGAGAAATGGTTTGCGCAGAAGAGAATTGTTGCTACCGGATACGTTAGAAACAGATCGTTTGATGTAGAGCGGAGTGTGCTCACACGAAACAGTGCGTCTCTGTCATCAATTCGAAATGTACTACAACGTAAACTGCTTCAGGCCAGTGAGTCCTATAGTTCCAGTGGTATCATTGTCGCGCTCGCCGTTGGTGATAGAAGTGGTATCACACCGGCGCTTTGGGATAGCTTTATCAGTACCGGCACCAACCATTTGCTGGCTATTTCCGGTCTACATATCAGCCTGGTTGCCGGTGCTTTTGCGCTGCTTGCACAGGCACTCTGGCGTTATAGCGGATTGTCCGCTTACAGCACACGCCGCGCAAGTGCTCTTGCCATAGCGTTGTGTGCGGCTTTTTGTTACGCCGCAATGGCAGGCTTCAGTGTGCCGACTGTACGTGCACTAATGATGTTTGCGGTGCTGGTTTGTTTGCTGCTTTTGCGCAGACACCAGCGCAGAACGCAGAGCCTTGCCATAGCATTGATAGTTGTCTGTATTGTTGACCCGTTGAGTGTGTTGTCTCCGGGTTTCTGGATGTCTTTTGCAGCAGTGGCAGTGTTGTTTTTTGTTTTTTCAAATGTACAAGACGACAGCAGGATGTCATTGATAGCTCGTGTGCTGCGTGGTCATGTACTTATTTCAGTAGGTTTATACCCGCTAACCGTATTCTTTTTCGGGCAGGCATCACTGGTATCACCGTTGGCAAATCTTTTTGTTACTCCGCTGGTCGGGATGCTCATAACACCGTTGGTATTCTTTGCGGCGATGCTTGTTTTTGTTAGTATTCCGATGGCATCTGTGGTGTTGTTTTTTGTTGACTGTCTGTTGCGTGTGGCTGTTACATTGCTGGAGATTCTGTCAACCTCGCCATATGCAATGGTTAAGGTTGCGGGCTTTTCCGGGTTCGCCTTGTCACTTGCTGCAGTTTCGGCAATGCTGATGCTACTGCCGGTAACACGCAGTGTGCGTGTATTATCACTTGTTTTACTCTTGCCACTTGTGCTGCCAGTGCAAGAAGAACCTTTGCAAGAGGGCGACTATAGTGTTGCGGTGCTTGATGTAGGACAAGGTACGTCTGTGGTGGTGAGAACCGCCGGGCATACATTGGTTTATGACACCGGTGATCAGTTCAGTGAAAAATTCAGTGCCGCTGATGCAGTTTTGCTGCCGTACCTGCGTTCGAAATCACTTTCCAGAATTAATGCACTGATTGTTTCTCATGCTGATCGCGACCACAGTGGCGGAGCAGACGAAGTGCTTGAAGAGTTGCAGGTTGATACGCTGATGTTGTCGTCAAAGCTGCCACAAAAACCTGATGCGCACTACCGGCGGTGTATAGCGGGTGATAGCTGGACCTGGGATAAGGTGACCTTCCGGATCCTGCATCCACAGCATAATACTCAAGGGTCGGAGAATGACCGGTCCTGTGTGTTGATGATCACCACTGCAGGTGGCAACAGAACCCTGTTACCCGGTGATATAGAATCAACTGCCGAGAGGCAGTTAACAAGCGGTGACCGGTTGCTGCCGGTAAAAGTGCTGCTGTCTCCGCATCACGGCAGCGCGACTTCTTCCGGAGCGGCTTTTATCGATGCCACGCAGCCTGAGTATGTGGTGCATAGCGCGGGCTACAGAAACCGGTTTGACTTTCCGCGCCCGGAGGTGATTGATCGTTACCGGTCGGCCGGGGCTCGGCAGTTTTCTACCTCCGGCAGCGGTGCAGTAGAGTTTCTTGTCTCGGAGTCCGGCGTTCATTTCTCTGAGTATCGGGTAGCAGCAAAACGATGGTGGCATCGTCAATAAATGCAAGCTGTGTCAGTACGGCAATACGATTCATGTGATCACCAGTGAGGTAGGGGAGTTATGGTAAAATTGCTCGCATGAAACGGTTTGACTGTCATACTCTGGCAATAAACACAAACCGGTAGAAAGCTGGATTTTCCGGATTGACGAACCCTGAGCCAAACGAAGTTTCGCAAAGCCCATCTCAACAAAGCGGTTTTGCTGTCTATCGCCGCTTGCTTGCCTACACTGTGCCACGTCGCGGCAGGCTGGCTCTGGCTGTGCTGGCCATGGTTGTTTATGCCGCCTCGAGTACCGGATTTGCGGCTTTAATGAAACCGATGCTTGACGGTAGTTTTGTCGAGCGGGATCAGCAGGCAATTACCTGGGTGCCTGTTATGATACTGGTTGTGTTTTTCTTGCGCAGTGTTTCAACATTCGTTTCCACGTATTTGATGTCATCTATTGGTTGGCAGGTCGTCAAGGAAATACGCCAGCAGATATTTGATAAGTACCTCGCGATGCCAACTACACAGTTTGATGCTACTTCATCCGGTGAGATGATATCGCGCGTGACTTATAACGTCAGAAATATTGCTGTGGTGGCAGCTAACTGCCTGACAGTGCTTGTGCGCGATTCACTGACCATTATCGGCCTTCTTGGTTTGATGATTTATCACAGTTGGAAGCTGTCGCTGGGTTTTTTAGTGCTTGGGCCGATTGTGGCAATAATCGTTCGCATTGCCGGTAAAAGATTTCGACGTCTTAATCGCGGTATCCAGGAGTCCATGGGTGGTGTTGCCTCTGTGATCGAAGAAGCTGTAGAAGGACAGCGCCTGGTGAAAATATTCGGTGCGCATCAGTATGAGCGCGAACGTTTTGATGAAGTCAACGAGCGTAACCGACTGCTGACGCTGAAAGAGGTGGTGACTGCTGCGGCGAGCTCTCCTCTGGTACAGTTTCTGGTTGCAGTTGCACTTGCGATTATCGTCTATCTGGGGTCGTCAGGTTTCATTGTTGGGCAGGTATCTGTCGGGGTTTTCATGTCGTTTATTACAGCGATGATGATGCTCTTTGCGCCATTGAAATCGCTGACCAATGTCAACGCAAAGATTCAAGCCGGTATTGCAGCAGGTGAAAGTGTCTTTGCTGTGCTTGATGCCGAGTCAGAGCAGGATGACGGAACAGTAGTTCTTGCCGCAACAGAGATTCAGGTCAGGCTCGATCACGTCAACTTTGCCTATGCGAATAATAAAAATGTGCTGAACGATATATCTTTTAACGTTGATGCCGGTGAGATAGTAGCGCTGGTTGGTGGCTCCGGCAGCGGTAAATCTACCATTGCGAATTTATTGCCGCGTCTCTACAACATTGATCAGGGTATGATCAGCGTTAACGGACGTGACATTCGTGAATATACACTTGAAAGTTTGCGCAGGCATATTTCCTATGTAGGTCAGGAGGTGGTTCTGTTCAATGACACAGTACTTGCCAATATTGCCTACGGCCAAATGAGAGATGTTGATCCGGTAAAGGTTAAACAAGCATCAAAGCTCGCACACGCTGACTCATTTATTGAAAAGCTCAGTGACGGTTACCAGACCGAGCTGGGTGAGAACGGTGTTCTGCTGTCCGGAGGGCAACGGCAAAGAATTGCTATTGCGAGAGCAATTCTGAAAGATGCACCGTTGTTGATTCTTGATGAGGCAACTTCTGCTCTGGATACCGAATCAGAACGCAAAGTGCAGCAAGGTCTGAACGAGCTGATGAAAGACCGAACTACCATTGTTATTGCACATCGCTTAAGTACCGTTGAAAATGCAGACCGCATTATTGCGATAGACAATGGCAGGATAGTTGAAACCGGAACTCATGCCGAACTGTTGCAGAAGAACGGCTACTACGCCTATCTGAACGGTTCTGTTGCTTCTGTTGCCGAGTAACTGAACAGATGCCGCTATGAATCTGGCAAGACCGGCATACTGGACAGAAAAGTCGATTTCAAGTCTGTCACTCTGGCCTTTGTCTTTGATGTTCCGATTGCTCGTATGGATCCGACGCCTGGTTTTTCAATCAGGCTTGATGCAATCATGGCGCAGTCCGGTGCCTGTGGTGGTGGTTGGCAACATCACAGTCGGTGGTGCCGGTAAAACACCATTGGTGATTGCACTGTCAAAGCTACTTGCTGATCATGACTACAACGTTGGTGTTGTGACGCGTGGTTATGGCGGTACAGTCGACACGTCCGGTGCAAAACCAATGAGTGTCACTGTTGAGTCGAATTCTTCTATAGTTGGCGATGAAGCGTTACTGATCGCGAAGCGAACCGGTCAACCGGTGGTGGTCTGCGGTAACCGGGTGGCAGCAGTTCAGCACCTCATTGCACAGCACAATATTGATTGCGTTTTATGTGATGACGGTTTGCAGCACTATGCTCTTGAGCGTGATGTAGAGATTGTCGTTGTTGATGCGGCCTATGGTTTTGGTAATGGATTTTGTCTGCCCGCCGGCCCGCTGCGGGAACCTGTGAGTCGCCTTGCCAAAGCTGACTTTGTTGTATGCAGCGGTTCTGCTGAGGCGGATGTTGAGCAAAGCGGTGTTTGTCAGGCTGCAGCCGGTTATCAGCTTGTCGGCAGCGAGTTGGTTGATATAGCCGATGAAACTAACAGGCAACCGTTAGAAGATTTGGCCGGCACCACAGTACATGCTGTCGCCGGCATAGCATCACCGGATAATTTTTTTGAGCTTTTGCACGGTAGTGGCATCAAGACTATAAAACATGCGTTTGGCGACCATGCAGTATTCAGCAAAAGTGATCTCGAATTTACAGATGATTTGCCTGTGCTCATGACGGAGAAAGATATGGTTAAGTGTAAAAAGCTCGGCTTGCAAAACGCCTGGTACGTGCCGGTTTTTGCTTGTCTCGATGATGAGTTTGAATCACGTATCAGGTCGCACATTGAACAGGTTATTTCAGAGAAAAGAAACCATGCAGACTGATATTTCATTTCGGGTTGTGATTCCCGCTCGCTTTCAGTCTACCCGTTTCCCGGGCAAACCGCTCAAGCCTATCTGTGGAAAAGAGATGGTATTGCATGTCTATGAAAAAGCCATACAGTCAGATGCGACAGAGGTTGTGATTGCAACAGATGACAGGCGCATCCTGCAAGTTGCCGAAGATGCCGGGGCTGCCGTTTGTTTAACATCGTCTGCGCATGAAACCGGTACCGACAGACTGGTCGAGGTAGTAGCAGCGCGTCAATGGTCTGATGAGACGATCATTGTCAATGTGCAGGGAGATGAACCTTTAATACCGGTTGATTGTATAAATCAGGTGGCAACTAATCTAGCGGAAAATACTGATGCAGTGATGGCAACACTTGCGACGGGTATTTCCGATCAACATGACTACAACGATCCCAATGTCGTCAAAGTGGTGTTTAATTTGAAGGGTATGGCGATGTACTTCAGTCGCTCTGCGATACCACATAATCGGGATCGCGAGTTTAGCAGTGACTTTAAAAGTTTTCGACATATAGGTATCTATGCGTATAGAGCTGGATATCTTCGGCGTTACCCAAAACTAAATGTCAGCCAGTTGGAGCACGTCGAAAAGCTTGAACAGCTCAGAGTAATTGATAACGGCGACCTGATACATGTGGGAATTGCCCGACAGCTGCCAGGCCCCGGAGTCGACACACCAGAACATCTTGAATTAGTTGAATCGATTATTGCCAGTGAGTCTGCCGGCCAGACGGATAAGTAATATGGATTGGAAGATATTAAAGCGGGAAAAATCATTTAGCGGTTTCTTTAATTTATTCAGCTATCGGATAGAACATGCTTTGTTTTCTGGTGGAACTGCTGTCATTAATCGTGAAGTGCTTCATCGCGGGCATGCGGCAGCGGTTATGCCCTATGACCCTGCAACTGACTCAGTATTGTTAATTGAGCAATTCAGAGCCGGTGCAATGCACACAGCGCAGCATCCGTGGCTATTTGAGTTTATTGCCGGAATGGTTGAGACAGGTGAACACAGTAGTGACGTTGTTCGCCGAGAAGCTCAGGAAGAGGCGGGCATTGAGTTAGGAGAGGTAAACTTTATCAATAGTTATTTCCCGAGTCCCGGCGGCAGTGCTGAAACTATTGATCTTTACTGGGCAATAGCTGATTTGTCGGCAGCCGGGGGTGTATTCGGGCTCGCCACAGAAGGAGAAGATATCCGGTCAAGCGTTCATACTTTTGATGAAGCGATGCAAATGCTCGATGAAGGGTTGATTAATAACTCGGTAACCATGCTGCTTTTGCTTTGGTTTTACCGTTTTCGCCTGACTGTAGAGTTTTCTGAAATTGTGAAGTAACGCTACCGCTCTGTATCAGCGCAAGTAACACAACACTCGAGGATTTTGTGAGCGCTGTCGCAAAATTCAAAGCATCATTGTTTTATTTCCGGCAAGTATAAGTTCTTCTTTTTGATTCGATTTTCTGTTCATAGGATGTATCACACATTATGTGTCAATAATTCGGGTTCACTACCGATAGTACGGTGTCCATAGAATAAAAAGTTACGCGTGAAATCTACGCAGTACACCACGGCAGAGTACTTATGAGTGATACAGTTGACCTGGTAGTT
Organism: uncultured Granulosicoccaceae bacterium; assembly: GCA_964550655.1. Lineage (GTDB taxonomy): Bacteria > Pseudomonadota > Gammaproteobacteria > Granulosicoccales > Granulosicoccaceae. The sequence goes on along the minus strand of CAZKAQ010000068.1, from coordinate 13,250 downwards.
ATCGGTGTCCAGGGAGACAGGCCTCGGGCTGAGATGTCCCGATTGCTTGTGAAAAAATTTAAACAGGAAGCATACACTTTTGAAGCGCTTTTGGATGGTGCCTATGGAGAGTCTGCGCCTTATGTTGCGCAATCGGATGTAGAGCTTTCACTTGCCGAAGGCGGTAAAGATAGTCTGGAAAGTCTTGGACTCATATGTAAGGTTTTGCCAGCCGGGGAAAAACCTGAAAAGCTCACGGCACCACCGGCAGCGGAGCAAAGCACTGTTGCTCAAGAGACAGAAGCCAACAGCTTTGATGTGGACACAGAAGCTACCGATTCCGCCCTTGCTTCATTTAAATCCGATGACACTCAAGAGACAGAAACCGCCAGCTTTGATGAGGCACCGGATACTACCGGCTCCGCCCTTGCATCCTTTAAATCCGGTGACAATGTAGACGCCGAAGAAGAGTTCTTCGATACAAGCGATTCGGAAGAGTTGTTTGACGATGAGGACGTCGGTGGTGAAGGCAGTGCTTTGGCCTCGTTTAAAAAGGATACCGGCAAAGACAAAAAGAAAGACAACGCTGCAGTTGATTTTGGTGACGAACTTGAGGTCATTGGTGATACCGGTCAGGTATCTCTCGGAGCTGCTAAAGAAGCGAAAAACAAAGTTGATGAGGTGGATGATTCTGTAAATGAAGATTTTAGTGATCAGATAGAGGATGTCGGCGCAGATCAGCTCAAGAGTGGTCTGAAGGAAGCGCAGCAGGTAAAGCCGAAATTTGATGAGGATGTTGCCGAGATCGACTTTTCTGATGATGTTGGCTCAATCGGTATTCACGAGGCTGATTCTGTAACTCCCGAGGTATCGAAGTCAAAGCTTGCAGAGGAAGTCGCTGAGCGCAACCTGGCTTCTTTCCCGAAAGAAGACGCCGGTGAAACTGTTGATTTTTCTGATGAGCTTGAAGTTTTATCTTCTGATCATGTTCCTGTGGCTACAGAAGCCGGCGGGACAAAGAACAAAGCGGATGTGCCCGAAGCGCTGGCTAATAATACGTCTGATGAGCTGCAGGCAGATCTGATTGATCCGGCACCGGCAGAGAAGAAAAAGCAAGAGCCGGTAGTAGTAGATGATGGTGGTTTATCATTGGATGATGATGCTGCACCTGTATCAGCTTCCAGCAGCGAGTCGGAGTCTGCAGATGCTGAAGCTGATTTAGCCAATGAAGAAATAAATGCGGATTCTACAACTGCAGATAATACTGATACCAACGACAAAACTCAGGTAAATGATAAGCCACCGGTTACTGAGCCGACAGCCTCGGTTGAACCTGAGCCAGTGGAACCTGAGCCAGTGAAGCCTGAACCTGTAGTGGAACAGGCCACAGTGGCAGAAAGCCGTACCGACGAAGTGCCTCCTGCAGCTACTGCACCTGAAGCGGCTAAGCCTGCAAATAACGGTGTAGTGTCGGGTGGTCTGGTTTTACCGGGTCAGCTAAGCAACACTGTTGTGCCTGTTATTGTGCCGGAAGAGAACCTGGATAACACCGTTTCGTCCGCAACAGATACTGTGGGTGAAGCAGCAACATCACCTGCTATGCAGAACGATGAATCAATTGAAGATTCAGAGCATGATTCGCCAACTGTCTCTGAGGCTGCCAATGAGCAGACTGAAAATGAAATAACACAGCCGGCTGGCAAGAAGGGCCGGAAAAAAATCGCAGCGGTTGCGACTGTCGCGGGTCTGATGGTACTCGCAGGTGCGGGCACATTTGCCTTTATGAGTGCAGGCTCACAACCAACGGATAAATACGGCGCGGCGCAAGGTGAGTTCACCAGGGTAAAAGATGCCAAAGGTACCATCGAAGAAATGCATGTTGAGGTTGCTACCCTGGGACCGAATGCAGATCTGGATCGCTTGTCGACTGGTGAGCTGTTACAGAATCTGAGTAATAATCAGACTGGCGGCATTGTCGAGTTAGAGCCATACTTTATCGAGTCCGGTGATGCAGTCAGAAGAGGCCCAAGGCTTGGTGCCGCAGTTCCTGCCGAAAGCGAAAGAATGATTCTTCATCGCAAACCACACCCGGCGGATAGCTACTTTGATGAGTGGTCGAGTCGTGAGGGGGACTTATCGCTGTTTCTGGCTCTGATGGATAAACTGGTAGAAAAAGGTGACCTGGAAGTCGCACAACAGTTAAGCGATAGAGCCAAAGATAAACTATTTTCTGTGATGAGCACGCAAAGACTTGCGCGTGCTTATAGTGACGTTGGCGAGAACGAACATGTTACCCGGCTGATGTCTCTGGCTTCCCGCGACACTTATGCTATTAAAGCTCCTGAAGAACGTGTTCTGGCATTGTCTGACTTTGCTTTTACGCAACAGGCTATTGGTCTAAACGAAGATGCAATGGATACGTTCCTGAAGACATCGATTCTGGCTCGAAGTCTGGTCAGACCTGAGAAAAGAGCAGTTGGATTAAGCTCTGCGGCGCTTTATTTTCATCGTTCAGGCAGAGCTCGGCAAGCAAAGGATTTGTTAGTGCAGTCTCTGCATGCGGGTAATGATCTTCCGGCGAATACAGCAGCCAGAGACCTTGCAGTTCGCTATATCGCACTGTCAGAAGCCCGGATGGGGCTTTTTAATCAGGCGATAGAGCACGCGATGCTGATTCTCGATCCTGTCGCGTCCGTGTCTGCGTACCATGGCATCGCGCTTGCGATTGAAAGTTCCGGTGATTATACCAACGCTCGCCGGGTGTTGAATATGGCCTTTCGAGCTGGCAGCTTGATTGAAGATAAAGAAGAACGCAGCAAGCTGTTATCAAAAGTTGTACTTGCAAGCGAATCAGAGTAGAGCAGGAAGTTTCATTGTCCGACAAACAGAACGTATGTTGGAATATACCGAAAAAATATCAGGATAAAAACTTGAGTCAACTTAAAATAAACAGACTGGCTATTAGCTTTTTTCTGGCCGGACTAACTGCTTGCGGCGGTACAACTTCACCGCAGCTACCAGACTCCACATCAGCAGAACAGGCAGCGCAGTTGATCATCGCGCCGGCTCTTGGTCCACAGCCTGTAACTGAAACCATTGATTCGGTAAGTGAAGAGCTGTCGACAGCTATCACACCAGATACACCACTTGGTTCAGATCAGACGTTACTCACCTTACTAACGGATGCAGCAGATGTTAGTTGTAATTCAGCCCCTGAAGTTTTTAGCACAACTATGCTCGGACTGATCAACGCATCCAGAGTCGAGGCACGTATGTGCGGAGCTGATGTTCGCGGCGCTGTTGCAACATTAGCCTGGAATAGTGAACTCGCGGCAGCAGCTGAGCTACACAGCAATGATATGGCTTCAAATAATTTTTTCTCTCACATCGGTTCCGATGGATTAGAGGTTCCTGACCGTGCTGACGGCGTCGGTTACGTCTGGCGCGCAATAGGTGAAAACATTGCAGCCGGCCAGCTGGATCAGGGCGAGGTACATCAGGGTTGGCTCGATAGTGCAGGTCATTGCCGCAACATTATGAATGAGGTTTTTACTGAAGTCGGTGCAGCTTGTGTGAGCGACCCGAATTCAGATTTCGGCAATTACTGGACCGTTGTATTTGGCGATGCCAGATAGCAAGGCATCGTGAGACCTGATAAAACAGAGCCGGGTTATTTGATTAGCCCGCTCAGCGTAGCATTTGTAATTACTTCCTGACACTGCGCCACAGACAGCCGGATATTTTTCGGGCTTGTTCTGTTTTGCATCAAATTATTTGTTTCCCTGCTGTGACGGCCGTTATTGGCCAGTATGTGGAACAATTCGTGGGCGACAGCGTTTCCGGTGTCAGGTGTTACCGATGTCACCCATAGAGAATTTCTCATCCATGGTCGGGAGCCGGTATTGGCCTCGCCAAAAGCCTCCGCATCGAATTTTGTCTGCATATCTGTGTCCGCTGCAAAGTAGACCGTAGTAGCGTCAGTGTTGATTTGATCTTTTAAATAACGTTGTAAAGTCAGTGCGCTGCCGGGCGACAGGTTTGAAATATAACTGGCACCATTGACTCTAAGTAGTTCTTCAGCGTTGATGGCAAATCCACATTGATCAAAAATATCGTTTACCTCTTTTAGTGCATCTGCAATTCTGTCTGTCGTCCAGTCATTGGTCAGTACGATGAGATTCAGCGGTGCAAGGTAGCGAGACTCCGATACAACCGGCTGGAATGCAGGGTCTTTGTGACTGCTGAGTTCGGCTGTGTCTGCAACTGGATCACCGATATAGCCGGTAGACACATAAGAGCCGGTGGCAGCACCGATTGAAAATTCACTAATTTGTTGTTTCAGTTCCGCTATAGACATACCGGGCTGTTTATTCAGTATTCTCGCTGCAAGTGCGGTCAGTCGTGCAACTGCATAGCTGGATCCGGACACCAGTGTCTGCTCTCCACTGAAATCAAGAGCATGAATGTTTTCAGCAGGCAGCAGGTAGTCGACAGACAACGCGCCGTAGTTTGTATGCTCTGCCGGGCGAATGGTGTCATCTGCCGAGGTAACAACGAGTATGTTGGTATGCTCTAACGCTGCCGGATAAACAGGCTGTATATCAATGTCTCTACCGTTGTTTCCTGCAGAGACAATAAACAAAATCTCCGGATGTTGTTCTGCAGCTGTTGAGAAGTGAGCCCATTCGTTCTGGTTGTCACTGCCGAGTGGCATGCCAATGATCCTGACAGAGTTCGATGCTGCGTGCTCAACCAATAAAGCCATTCTGGACATATCGGGGCGAGGATAACGATAGGGCACCAGGGCTATATCCGGCGCCTCGTTTAACAGGATTGATGCGGTTCGTGTTCCATGACGTTGCACAAAAAACCAGGATCGTGCCGGGTTGGCGTCGAACGGGGTTGTGTCGTTATCCCAATAGTCATAGCCAATCAGGTCGCCATGTTCATCCAGTGCAAGAGAACGTGCGATTTCATCGAGTTGATAGTTAACACCTGAATCTATTAGTGCGACTCGCAAACCGGTTTGTCTGCCTTTGTCTGGCAGCGGTGGATTTAACCAATCGCGCTCAGCGGTGGCATTCAGGGATTGATCCAGAGTTTCTATATAAAGCGGAGTATTGTCTTCATTGTGAATCGCATGTTTTGCCTGCAGTAGTTCGCAATCGCTATTGAAAATCATCCAGATACCCGGCTGATTGATATCAGTGCCGTCGGCCACAGTGAATGCAGTTCGCTTTGGCCTGCCTGCAGGTTCTATGATGTCGAGTTTTACTGTGTTAGTTTCGGATGTGAACAGTTTTTCTGTACCAAGGCGTGAGCCGCGTACGATAATATCTTTTTCAGTGAGTTCGTGATCTGCAAGCTGGGGCGGGACTAAACCCGGATGCATACAGAGTGAGCTTGCCAGCTCAAATGTGTCTTGAACCGGGTTCAGTGCGAGTGTTGGTGCCGGACAAAAAGCAAGCGTTGCAAGCTGGAGTAGCGCGATAATATTTCTGTTCATGGCGAGCCGGCCTATTCCTGTACAGGGTCAGCATATCGCGCGGAGATTTGTTTTTACAGGGAAAAAAATTATTGTGGTTGGAATTTATGCCCTTCAGTGGAGTCGCGTTTTAATTCCAGAAGTAAAGGCGGCCAGAGTAAAGGCGGCCAGAGTAAACGCGGTCAGAGTAAACACGGGCAGGGTGCAGAGGTCCTGTCATGCGGGCCGGAGGCTGTATCGAGTGATATTTGGTCAGCCAGATGACCATGTCATCTTGATGTGTTGAATGCCTGCCTCTTCGAATTGCTCACCACTTTGAACAAAGCCGAACTGTTTGTACAAGTCAATTGCGGTAATTTGCGCATGCAGATAAAGAGATGTCATCTGCTGGCGGTTTGCAATTTTAATAACATCAGCGAGCATTTGTCTGGCAATCCCCTGACGTCTGTATTCATTTAATACTGCAATACGGGTGACTTTACTGTTCGGCTGCAGTCTGGCACAGCCGATTGGAGCACCGGCCGCAGATTCTGCCAGTACATACCAGCTGCTCTGGTCAAACTCGTCAGATTCTATAGACGACGGTACGTTTTGCCCTTCAACGAAAACAATGTGTCGGACGTGCGCAATGGCGGCTTTGTCTTCATTCCAGCTCGCATTGCGGGTGGTAAAATCTTGCATGCAGTTTTTGCCAGTCGGGGTTATTGGTTTATCAGGAGTACATTTTTCCGGCACAGTTCTGTTATCAGTTCCAGTGACTGAGAGACAGAAAAGTCGTTGCCTGTAACGCAGCGATGGTCGCAAATGGCTTCGGCCAGAGATAGATCACAATCGTAAACCAAACCGTTGGCAAATAATGTCGCGCTATTGTCAGAGCTGGAATAAGCGATTCTCTTCTGCGAGTTGATCAGCAGAGTGCCGCCATTTTCAAGATAAGTTTGTATAGATTTAGTGCTGATATCCTCTGCTATGTCGGGCTCTTCGAGTAGTTCCTTTGGCTCTGTGACGTATCGACCAATCCACCGGTTTAGTGTTTCATCAGATTGCACAAGCGCGTTGGACAGCATCTTTCTGATAGCTGTAATATCTGCGTTGTCTATCCGACCGGGGGTGGCTGTGGTTTTTCTTTGTGGGTCTTTGAATCGTGTCGTTGCATGGTTGTCTTCTATCAGGTAGCTGATGATTTGTGGAAGCAGTTCATCTACAGAGGGTGCTCTAAAGCCGATAGACCAGGTCATACACGGTTCTGTTTTTGCGATGCCGTGATGTGCAAAGCCGGGTGGAAGATATAACATGTCACCGGTATGCAGTTCCCATGTGTCGTCAGCGATAAAATCTCCCAGAATAGCAATTGTGTTACTGACAGAGGCAGGGTTACCAGTCCTTGGTGTGTTTTCAATCTGCCACTCCCGAGTGCCGTCTGCCTGCAGTAGGAATACATCGTACTGGTCTATATGAGCACCTACAGAACCACCTGCCGGCGCATAGCTGATCATGAGATCATCGATGCGCCAGTCCGGAAGAAATCTGAATGGTTGCAGGTAGTCTCTGAACTCCGGCAGTAGTTTGTCAACATCTGACACAAGCAATGACCACTCATTGCCACTGACATCATCAAAGAAGTCTTCAGCTAGCGGTCCTGCACACAAGCGCCACTCGTTGTTACCTGTGTGTTCGATATATCTGGCATTTGAATCCTCTTCACAGGCAAGCCCTGCGAGCTCATTCGGATCAATCGGATTTTCAAAATCTTTAAATGCAGACCGTATAAGTAGTGGTTTCTGCTGCCAGAATTCAGCCAGAAACCGTTCTTCGTCCAGACCGTCCGGCCAGTTTATTTTCATTGCAGGTTTACAAGTGCGTTTCTGGTAGCGTCGCCGCCAGTTGATCGGCAAGGCCGGTATAGTTTGCCGGTGTAAGTTCCAGTAGTTGTGCCTTGACAGATTCTTCAAGTTCCAGCGTGTTGATGAAAGCGTGCAGGGTTTCGCGAGTGATTGCCTCACCACGCGTCAGCGCTTTTAGTTTTTCATACGGGTTTTCAATGTTGTAGCGGCGCATGACGGTTTGTATTGGCTCTGCGAGAACTTCCCAGGATTCATTCAGGTCAGCGGAAATAGTTTCTTCATTGACTTCAAGTTTGTTGATACCTTTAAGCAGTGATTCATAGCCGATCAGGCTGTGCGCAAAAGCTACCCCCAGATTACGTAACACAGTAGAGTCGGTCAGGTCGCGCTGCCATCTGGATACCGGCAACTTGGTGCCGAAGTGAATAAGCAATGAGTTGGCAATGCCAAAGTTACCCTCTGCATTTTCAAAATCAATCGGATTGACTTTATGAGGCATTGTTGAAGAGCCGACTTCTCCTGCTACTACTTTTTGCTTGAAATAGCCAAGCGAAATGTATGACCAGATATCTCTGGCGAAATCAATGAAGATGGTATTTATTCGCGCATAGGTATCGAAGATTTCCGCCATATAGTCATGTGGTTCAATCTGTGTTGTATACGGGTTGTGTGTCAGGCCGAGTGATTCAACAAAATCATAGCCGGTTTGCAGCCAGTCGACTTCAGGGTAGGCCACCATATGTGCATTGTAGTTTCCCACTGCACCGTTCATTTTGCCAAGAAACTCTGCAGTTCCCGCCAGAGTGATTTGTCTTTGTAGTCTTGCTGCTACATTGGCCATCTCTTTGCCAAGTGTCGTGGGAGACGCTGTCTGACCATGGGTACGGCTGAGCATTGCAGTTTGTGCCTGGGTTGTTGCCAGTGATTGAATCGTCTCAGTAACTTTGATGACAGATGGCATCATGACTTCGGTACAAGCTTGTTTCAGGCTCAATGCGTGAGACAGATTGTTGATGTCTTCACTGGTACAGGCAAAGTGCAGAAAGTTACCAGCCGCCGATAATTCGTCTTCGCTATCGAATTTTTCTTTCAGCAGGTACTCGACTGCTTTGACATCATGGTTGGTGGTGGCCTCTATTTCTTTTACCCGCAGTGCATCATCAATGTTGAAGTCACTGATCAGTTGTTCGATTTTTTCGTTGGCTTTGTCACTCAGGGTAAGTTCGACAATAGCCTCATTTTGAGCAAGTGTCTGTAACCAGCGCAGTTCGACAATCGTACGGTTGCGGATCAGGCCGTACTCACTGAAACTCAACTGCAATGGTTCGGTTTTGCTCGCATATCTGCCGTCGATAGGGGAGATAGCCAGGAGGTTGTCAGGCATTGGATTCTGGTCTGTAGAATTTGAATAACTGCGATTATCTCACGAGCGGTACGCGGAGCAAGATTTAATGCAGGTTAAGCAGGTGGGTGGCGGTTTTACCTGTCCTAATAAAATATTCGACAGTAAAATTGTCAATGTGCTTGAGCAGATAACAAAGCTTATCTGGCCGGCGGCAGTGTAAGTAATGGCGCACCAGGTCAATGACATATGTCATCGCATATGCTAGTTTCGGCAATTCAGAGTCTCGGGAGTACCCATGAATCAGGAAAGGCGCGTCAAACTGTTTCGAAACGGCAGCAACCAGGCCGTGCGTATCCCGAAAGAATTCGAACTGCCGGGTGACGAGGCGATCCTCCGGGTTGATGCAGACCGGCTGATCATAGAAGCAGTGAAAGATGGCAACCTGCTGAATGCACTGCGCGAAATGGGCCCGCTTAACGAAGACTTTCCAGACATCGACGATTTCAAACAGGATCTTCGCGAGCCGGATCTCGACCCGTGAGCCAGCGTTATATGCTGGACACCAACATGTTGTCCGGTCTGATGAAAAACCCCGAAGGATCAATTGCACACCGCATAGAACAGGTAGGAGAGCGCAGTATCTGCTGCAGTATTATTGTCGCCGCCGAACTGCGTTACGGTGCCGAGAAAAAACAGTCTGAAGCGCTCACCCGTCGAGTCGATGCGATACTCGCTGCGATTCCGGTGCTACCGTTAACGCATCCCATAGATCGCCACTACGCAACAATTCGTGCCGAGCTAAGTAACACTGGTCAACCCATTGGTCCGAATGATTTGTTAATTGCAGCGCATGCCCTGTCTGAAGAAAAGACACTGGTGACAGCTAACCTCAAAGAGTTTCAGCGCGTTCGAGCGCTGTCGGTAGAAAGCTGGGAATAAACCACAGCAACCCCTTTGTAGTAAAACCACGCGCCTCAACAATGAAAAACAACACCAATGATCACACCCGATAAAAAGCTGTAATTGGCCATCGATAATAGTGAGCAACAATGTCCGGGGTAAAAAGAATTTGCTGCTTCAAATTGTCAGCACTATGACTCGTTTAAAATGACATTATTTTGTTGATAGAAAACAAGCTTAAAGTCCTGGGCCCAATCTAGCGCTGCATAGCCGCTACTTGGAGCCGCCACTTTGGTAATATACCGAGCAGGTTTGGCGATGAAAATTGAGGTGCGCAATAAAGAAATAATTGGTAGGCGCGATTGGATTCGAACCAACGACCCCCACCATGTCAAGGTGGTGCTCTAACCAACTGAGCTACGCGCCTGCCGTGTCGCTATTGTAAACGATGCCAGCCAAAGCCGCAACGAAGCTGCCGCTGCATTGGTGGCGCCGGGTTCGGAATGCTGTATTGATCAGGCAGCTTTGCCAGGGGTTTTCGTTTCCGTGTCTGCCTGATCGGCAGATTCCTGTGGCTCTTGTTCTTCGACCATCGACTGCAGAGTTTCGGTGTCGTCGTCGTCGTCGTCGGTGAGGGACTGAAGCACCGGCAGTGGGTCGATTGCACGCCATGCCGGCATGGATGCCATTACGCTTGCGAGCAAAGTACCACCACGCAACAGCCATAAAATGTAGCCGACTGAGAATCCTGACGAAATGGTGGCCGAGGTGGCTAGCACCTGGGGTGAAATTATCTGCGAGTTAGCTAACAAAGTCTGATTCTTGTCAGCTTCGCTGGCAAGTTTTTGTAGTGTGGCTATGTTAGCGGCGTTTGTTTGTCTGGCTTGCGCCTCGATATTTACGCTGTCAGTCAGAAGAACATTAAACTCGTTGGCGAGCTCAACATCTAATCCGACCTTATTTATTGTTTCTGCTATTTGTGTTGAGCTTAGTGTTTGAAGCTGAATAACTTCAGACAGTTGTTGCTGTGGTTCCTCGTTGCTCTCGGAGATACTAATAGCCGATGCGTCGAAGATCTCTTCAGATGAGCCCAGGCTTGACTCAGAATCAGACGGCTCATCTGTTTCTTCGCTTAGGCTGGCAACTACTTGAGAGTCTTCGGTGGTCTCTACCGGCGGTGGTGGTGCTATCGGTTCCGGATTTGTGAGCTGCGGTGATCGCACCGCTTGTTCAATCGGTGGTTCTATCGAAATAGTTATAGGCGTTGATGCCGAGAGGTCTTCCGGGTCAGTCGCGGTAACAAGGACATCCACAGACTCGGCCGGGGCATCGTCTGTTATTGTGAATGTACCGTCTGCAAACTGAATCCACTCGGGTAGCTCTGTTCCGTCGGTACGTGTCGCGGATAATGTCAGTGGATCACCATCATCGTCTGTGAATGCAGATTCCGGCAATGTAAAAGAGAAAGGCTCAGTGCTGGTTTGATCTTCGATTTGCTCCACCAGTACTGGTGATTCATTTACATCGAGTACCTGCAGTATGACGTCGTGCGTTGCAGTGGCACCGGCGTCATCACTTACTGTTATTTGCAATGCAACTTCAGGTTCACTTTCATGATCGAGGGTCACGCCTGGTCTCAGGGCGAGAGACCCATTAACTACTTCAAAGCGATCATCATTGACACTGATCTCTTGTGTGTCATTGTTGTCGACATCTGTGAACGTCACTGCACCAATATTATCCACAGCGGTATTTTCTGTAATCTCAAGGTTTCCTGCCAGTGTGAGCTGAGTCGGAGCATCATTCACAGCGCTAACATTGGTAGAAATATTGATTTGATTACTGAATGGCGTTTCGCCACCGGTAATACGGGCATCTATAAATGCCGGCAGATTACCGCTAAAACTGCTGTCTACTACATGTGCGCTGAGTGACTCAGGTGTGCCGCTGTAATCGGCTTGAGGCAAAAAGCGTATACTGGTTGAAGTGTCCAGCAAAAGTGCGTTGTCAGAAGATACTGTACCAATGTTCTGCCAGACACCATTGTTATCCTGGTACTGCCAGCTGCCGTTTTGAACAGGTTCGTTGTTCTGTGTGATTGCGATGCCGACCAGCGTATGTGTCGGATCCAGTGCGATGTCAACATCAGTAGCGGTTGTGATCAGTGAGGCAATTAACTCGCCCGTCGGGTTACTGGTATCTTCTGTAATCGTTGCCAGGCTGGCATTGAACGCTACGGGTGCATCGTTTATCGCATTGACCTCGGTTGCAATAGACTGTGGTGCACCAATTCGGTTGTCAGGTGTAGTAGTGTCTATTGTGATTCTGTCAGCTGCGTTGTTGGATGTTGAAGCAGGTCCGGAGTAGATTCCATCCAGTGGTCGTACTACGAGATCTTGTGGCGTGCCATGAAAATCAGCAGCCGGACTAAATCTGATAAATGTATTGTTGCTCAGTACGAGTGCCTGACTATCGCTGACGTTATCGATATTAAACCAGGCAGAACCGTCAATTGAGTACTGCCAGAAACCTTCGCTTGCAGGTGCGGTATTTTCAGTTACCACAATACCGAACAAGGCAGGTGTTCCATCGAGATCAGAGTATCCTGCGCTGAACAAATCAAGAATACTTAAAGGTGTGGCAAGTGTTGCATCTTCATTGATAGCTGCAATTTGAGCATCTTCGATCACCGGGGGATCGTTGAGGGGTATCACTTGCAGTGTTCTCGTTCTTGTTGTGCTGTCGATTCCATCGCTGACGGTATAGCTGATTTCTCTTGTAAGGTCTGATGGGTTCTCGCTGTCATTAACGTAAGAAATTAATCTTATAGCTTGTTGATAATTCTCGACTGAGGCGATGCCGGTCAGGCTTAGTATTCCAGTGGAATCGTCAAAGACCGCACTAATGCCTAGTGAATTCAACGCTACATTGTCAAAAGTAAGTTCGTCTTCGCCTGCAACAAAGTTATTGCTGATGGATATTGTGGCAGATTCAAGGTTCGGGTTGTCAACATCTTCCAAATCAATGCCAATGGTGGTGATCAGTGGCGCATCACCTTCAGTAAACTGCAATGGAGAAGCTTCAAGGCTTGGTATGGTAGGTGCGTCATTGTCTGTTGTGATATCCAGCGTTGCGGTTGCTGCGGTATTGTCGGTACCATCCGTGACAATGTAATTAAAGCTTATTTCAGTATCATCATTGGGAACTGGTGTGTAACTCCACGTACCATCACCGTTATCTGCCAGCGCACCGTTGCCAGTATTGATTGTCAACCCGGTTGCGGTTAAAGCATCACCTTCAATATCATTTGCATTGGCCAGAAGTTCTGCCTGAGTGATCAGGCGAGCGCCACTGTCTTCTGCTATTGCAGTCAATGCTACCGGCGTAGTAGTCGGGGCATCATTAACCGGTGTGATGTCAAGCGTTGCGGTTCCTGCTACATTGTCAGTGCCGTCAGTGATTGTGTAGTTAAAGCTTACGTCAGTTTCGTCATCAGCAGCCGGTGTGTAGTTCCAGGTGCCGTTTCCGTTATCAGTGATGGCGCCGTTGCCGGTATTGATTGTCAATCCGGTTGCGGTTAAAGCATCACCTTCAATATCATTTGCATTGGCCAGGAGGTCTGCCTGAGTGATCAGGCGAGCACCACTGTCCTCTGCTATTGCAGTCAATGCTACCGGCGTAGTAGTCGGGGCATCAT
>CAZKAQ010000067.1:0-20633 GCA_964550655.1 uncultured Granulosicoccaceae bacterium | reverse complement strand
CTAGTGGGTCAGCAAGTACAAAACTACTCAATAGACACATGATCCGCTACTGCGCTTGCTTCAGGCCAGGGACTGGTTGTTTGGCTTTGCAAACAACGGGCTGCGGCGAATGCAACAGCCCGGCATCTATGCCTGCCTGCAGTAAACTGCGGGGCAGGCCTCTAACATCTACTGACTTTTGCGCTCATCTTTGACGTTAACTCTGCGACGAGTTACCGCTACTCCGCTGAACAGCAGCAGAGCAACAAGCGTTGGATCCAGGTGCAGTTTGTCACCGCTTACTGTACAACCGCCGCCTACACCACTTACCCCGGTAATGAGACGGTTTGCTTCCTGAACATCCGCAATACCATCACTGTCGTTATCAGGGAACGAAGAGGTAAGCTCAAATGGTGCGTTGTCACCTTCTGCTGCATCGGCAAAGCCGTTACCGTTGGCGTCCGGATCAAAGCTGTCTACAATGCCATCTCCATCAAAATCATCGTTGAACATGACGACAAAATCAACATCAGCAAAATCGTCAATGCCATCGCCATCCTCGTCTGATCCATTAGTGAAACTGACGTCTACTGAATCCGGAATACCGTCGAGATCTATATCTCTTAGCGAATCGATGATCTGATCGAAGTCTTCATCAATGAAACCTACCTCGCGTAAATCCGCGATAGAGTCACTGTCAGTATCCAGGTCGAGCTGATTAGGCAGTCCATCGGAATCAATATCGATGTTGCCCAAAGGCTTTAAGGCAATTGCATCATCGAGCCCGTCGAGGTTTTCATCGGTAAAGTTGTCCAGCAAGCCGTTGCCATCACTTTCATAGACCGCCCCTGAAGTTTCAAATGCGTCTGACAAGCCATCGTTGTCGCTGTCGAGATCCAGAACATCCGGGATTCTGTCTGCGTCAAAGTCACCCATAGGCAAGGCGGCTTCCAGCACTGCATCATGCAGACCGTCCTGATCAGCATCCAGAAAGTCGTCAATGATACCGTCACGGTCAGTATCAGCACCGCCAGCTTCAAACGTATCAGTCAGGCCGTCGTTGTCTGAATCCCGATCCAGATGATTAGCTATGCCGTCAAGGTCGGTATCTGCCGGCAAACCAGGTGTTATGGCTTCAACCGCATCAGTGAGTCCGTCGTTATCAGAGTCAAGATCAATATAGTCGGGCAGTGAATCGCCATCGCTATCGACTGGAACATTAGCCGCACCTGCTTCTGTAGCGTCTGGAATACCGTCGTTATCAGAATCATTATCCAGATAATTCGGGACACCATCACTGTCAGTGTCGATATCGAGTTCGATAGCGTCCGGTATTGTGTCGTTATCTGAGTCAAGATCAATAACATCGAGAATACCGTCGTTGTCAGTGTCAACCGTTCCCTCGAGCTCATCAGGCAAGCCATCACCGTCGGAATCAGTGTCTTCCGAGTTGGGGATGCCGTCGTTGTCAGTATCAGCACTGGCTTCCTCGCTATCAGGTATGTTGTCGCCATCGGAGTCAGTGTCCCGGAAATTCGGCGTACCATCCGTATCGACGTCATTGTTTCCTTCAACGGCATCTAAAATGGTATCGTTGTCTGAGTCAAGATCTTTAAAGTCTGGTACACCATCGGCGTCAGTATCAGTCGGGCTAGCCGGGTTTGCACCCGCTTCTGTTGCATCGACTATGGTGTCGTTGTCAGAGTCCAGATCTCTGTAGTCAGGTACGCCGTCTGAATCTGTATCTATGATTCCTGCCGCTGCTTCTACGTTATCAGGCAGTGTATCGTTGTCTGAGTCTGTATCCACATAGTCTGCTGCACCGTCTTCGTCGGTATCAACAGGTGTCGCGGGTGCATCGCCTGCTTCGAGTTGATCAGTGATGCCATCGCTATCTGAGTCGAGATCACGGTGGTTTGGTATGTTATCACCATCGGTATCTATCGGATCAAAGCGATCATCTATACCATTACCGTTGCTGTCCTGACCAGCAGTGTTCGTAACATCAATTTCATCAGCGATACCATCGCTGTCAGAATCGTTGTTGCTGAGCACTGGAGCGTTGCTCTCTTCAACACTGTCAGGTATACCGTCGTTATCCGAATCCAAATCCAGAAAATCAGGGATTGAATCGTTGTCGGTATCCACAAGCGTTAACGAACCTTCGACTACATCGTTAATGCCATCATTATCGTCATCGAGATCTATCACATCATCCAGACCGTCGCCGTCCGCATCTGGCGGTACGTCGGTGTCCTGGATACTAAGCTCCGTTACTGCGGTTGCTGTAAGACCGTATACATAGGTGTCGATTAGTCTTCTGTCGCCAAAACCGTTAGAACTGAAGGTACCCCAGGTGTGACGTGCCTCAGGCGTGCTCGACAAAGCACCAAATGGCGCATTGCTGGTCGCTTGCGAGTCATTGATCAATGTGGCGTCATCCCAGTAGACCAGTGTGTCAGTCAAGTTTCCGGCTTGATCAGATGCGAAGATCGTCAAACCCGGCTCTGAGCCTCCGCTGGTTTCAACGTCATTGGCAATAAAATGAAACTCCCCTGTGTTGACCCTGACCTGTACAGCGTAGTCGCCAAGTGCCGGTTCATTCTGATCGGCTGTCATGCCATCCCAGATAACGCTGTTCAAACCAGGGGTCGTACGCCCGATAAGTATCCGATCACCTGTGTTGCCGAAGATTTGATCTTGATTCAGGTCGATGGCAATCTGGTAGGTGCCTTCAACATCAGTAGTAAATTCAAAGACACCAGTATCTTGCTCACCTGGTGTGGCTCCCGGAGTAATGCTGTTGTCCTGACCAATATCATCCAGGAATGAAACTGCGCTTATATTCGGATCGGCTACTGGTCTTCCATTGGCGACAGCCGGCACACCCAGATAGAGCGGGTGTTCATGAGTAACAGAATTACCGCTGGCACTTGCACTGTAGCCTGAGTTGGGAGCATCGAGACCGATCGAGTTTGCCACCAGGTCGTAGCCGTTACCGGCAAAATTGTTTAGATCAAGCATCCAAATGTAATTGGTGTTCGGTCGCCCACCCGGTAAAAGTGCGAAATAGTTAGCATCAGTTGAGGCGGCCTCACCGAAGGAACCGGTAAGAAAGCCATAGTTGAACGCCCAGAGTCTGCCTGCCGCTATCGAAGGATCAGGATCAGTATTCATGTCAGGTGTGACAGAGACATCATATCTGTCGAAGCGACTACTGGTCTCCAGCACCAGGCGATAGGTACCAGGCTCTGTCGTCTGGAATCTCATTGGTGTGGTCAAAGGATCCGTCATAGGTGAGTTACAGTCAACGTTCCCGTCATTAAGAGATTCAGTAAAAACGGGCGTTGTATCGTCGGTAGGACTGAAAATTTCTACACTGACATTACTGGCTTGTGAAGTACCACACAGAGACACATTAATTACTTCTCCGGCGCTTAGAATATCTACGTATAAGGATGCCGAAGCATCGTCAGTAGCGCCCGAGTTAAGCTGTTGGGTAAAGTCGTTCAACGGCTGTGTAAGTCCGGTCTGTGCAGAACCCTCTGCAAGCGCCAGTTGTAACGGAGAAAGGGAAATCAAGAGACCCGTGCAAGCAGTCCGCGAGACGTTTCGGAATCGACGATTTTGGTTCTTACTCATAAAATATTCCAGTATTAGCTCATGACTTCTAAAGCAGTACAACAAAAGCAGTGGCTTTGAGTTCTACTGTGGTGTTACAAAAAAAGGATGACTGTTAGGAATAGGTTCGACAGAACTTCGCGAAATCTAGAGGTTGATTTGTCACAAAACGTGAATTGAGAAGGCAATTTCACCGTTTCGTGATTGTGTGCACACCGGTAGTGTGAAGCTGATTTGTTTTTGGTTTATATCGAGAATCAGCTAGCGTTTTTTCCAGCATTACATTGAGAAACAACCGACATTATGCTGTCATCTCTTTGGATGATTCGTCGCTACCGTCAGGCGCAAAAGCAGACCTGGTACTCTATCTTTTGCACGTCTGGTGGATGCACTACAACAGACGGCCAGCTACAAAAAATGGGAGTCAGTCTGACCCTTATAAGTAAATAACTCTATTACTCCGAAGTCTCCTGTGGGTGCGGATTCTTTGGCACCCAGGCGGCGGTCACCCGCAACAGAATCGGATTGACATCTGCTTCATCAGTCACCACGACTTCAAGTTCTATCTCACCCTTAGGTTCACGCTGAATAGATTCGATCTGTTCATCACTGAGTTTCACTACACCTGTCATACTGCCGCTTGAGCGTTTTACAAAATCTGCCTGTATACTTTTTACCAACGGTATACGATCACCTGGCAAATTCATCGCCATGATCATGACGCCGATGGTCTCGCCAATCAGGATCATGCCGCAGGCATGTATTTGTTTTAAGTGATTTTGCACTCTACGGCGATTATCAAGCGTTGCCGCCCACTCGTTCTTTGTGGCTTTAGTGATTCTCAGTCCGGACGTACCTACAAACGGCACCGTGCGACCAATCATAAAATTAAACACTGGCTGCCGTGCAAACGACGGCAGCCGCTCTACCTTGTCAATAGCTTTGGCTATCTGGCTTTTTTTCACAATAAACTCTGGCTTGATTTACGAATAACCGATCTGTTCGGCAGCCTCAATGATACTCTCGCGCAGTGTGGCGACGGCGAAGTCTACTTCTTCTTTAGTAATAATTAATGGCGGCGACATCACGTTAAGATGCACAATCGGGCGCACCAGAAAGCCTTTTTTATCTGCAATATCAGACACAACTTTGCCAATATCCATCTCTTCCGGAAACATCTCCTTAGTTTCCTTATTTGCGACAAACTCAACACACTGCATCAATCGATGTCCACGCACCTCCCCCACCATCGGCAAGTCCGTGAGTGTTCGCAGCTGTTGACCGAAGTAGTCACCTACTTCCACTGCATTGGCAAAGATATTTTCGCGCTGCATGATCTCTATGTTCTTTAACGCCGCAGCACAACAAACCGGATGGCCCGAATAGGTAAAGCCATTGGCAAAGCAGCGTCCTTTGCCGGCTTCACTGATAACACGGTGAATTTTATCGGAATAGATTGTCGCACCGATGGGCAGATACCCGGAACTTAACCCTTTGGCGCAGGTTATAATATCCGGCACAATGCCGAAGACATCTTCAGATGCAAACCAGTGGCCGAGTCTGCCGAAGGCAGTGACGACTTCATCTGACACATAGAGTACATCGTATTTCTGACATACCTCATGTGTTCTCTGATGATAACCCTTCGGCGGTACAATAACTCCGCCTGCACCGAGAACAGGCTCGGCAAAAAAGGCGGCTACTTTGTCAGCGCCGTGTTCAAGAATTTTCTGTTCCAGTTCATCTACCAGAAAGTCAAGAAACTGTGCTTCGGTATCATAACCTTCAGCACGATAGAAATTCGGGTTTGATATGTGATGGATGGTATCGCGTTTGTAGTCAAACTCCGGCGGATGATCGGCTTTTTTGCCACCGATTGACATCGAGATATAAGTACTGCCGTGATAGGAGCCGTCACGTGCGATAATATGTTTTTTATCGTGCTTTCCACGACAATTCTGATAGTACTGAATCAACCGATAGGCTGAGTCAATCGCGGTTGATCCACCGCAACTGAACATAACGTGATCAAGATCACCGGGAGCAAAATCAGCTAACTGTGAGGCGAGCTCCGCAGCGGGTGCTGTGGTGATGTCTACAAACGGGCTGGCATAAGCGAGTTTTTTAATTTGTTCGGCAACAGCCTCTGCCATCTCTTCTCTGCCCTGACCGATATTAGTGCACCATAGTCCGCCAATACCATCGAGATATCGGTTGCCTTCAATATCGGTGAGGTAGGCGCCCCCCGCGTGCTCCATGATCATCGAGCCATGCTGATCAAACGAATCAAATACCTGCCAGGGATGTGTAAAATGATCTTTGTCTTTCTGCCAGATATCTTTTGCGTAATTCGCGCTTGATGGCGTTGATAACATGAATGCTCTCCTGATTTACAGATTCAATAATACATTGATTATGCTGAATCAATGATCAAATAGCGACCCTGAAAAGTATTCCCACATGACAGACAACAACGGCAACTATCTGCGGCAGAAATCAGCGGACCACTCATGCGACCACTCATCTGATTATCCGCTGCGCTATTCGATTATTATTCCGGCGTGGAACGAATCGGACTTTATTCAGCAGACGCTTAACACAGCCCTTGAAGTACAGAAAGATCATTCTCTACACGGCGATATTATCGTCGTCGATAACAACAGTACCGACAACACAGCGACTAAGGCAGCAATGCCGGGCGTCACGGTTGTGTTCGAGTTAATTAATCAAATAGGCCGCGCCAGAAATACCGGTGCAGCCGCCACTGATGCAGACTTTTTGATATTCCTTGACGCAGATACAACAATCAATTCAGCATTACTTACACAGACTCTTACTGCCCTTGGCAGCGGCAAAGTAATTGGCGGCGGCTCTACTGTTGCGTTTGATAAAGAGATCAAAGGTTCAGCAAAGCGTGTAATCAATTTTTGGAACTGGTGTTCAAAAAAATTCAGCGCAGCCGCTGGCTGCTACCTGTTTTGCACGCGCGAGGCATTCAACGCCGTTGGTGGTTTTGATGAAAAACAATATGTTGCCGAAGAACTGGTGTTGTCCGGAAAGCTGCGCCGCTACGCGAAGGCCAATTCAAAAGAGTTTGTAATTTTTGATAACAGCCCGGTCGTGTCTTCAGCCAGAAAACTGAACTGGTTTTCCAGACGGCAGAAAATCATGCAACTACTTTTGCTGTTGATTCCCGGTGCTACACGTTCAAAAAAACTGCTCGGCATGTGGTACGACAGAAGTCGTATCCACAAGTGATTAGATAACTAACTTCATCAGGCAAATAGTGTAGTGCAATGTACAAAAGCTACAAATGAGTCAAGCAACCAAACTGATCGGAGATAGTTGTAAAAAATGGAGAGAAATTATACATATGCGATAGAAAAAACTATGATAATCAGTTTGATTACTTGCCCCTGCGGGAGCTTGGCATTAGGCCCACAACTGCGTTGTAGCTCTTGAAAAGGGAACAACCATTGCCTGCGAGCTACGCCTTGTTGCGAACCAAATGACAAACTCTCATTCGCAGCGTTTGCACGTTACACTACACTAGCGTTTCAATAAATCCTTTCACAGCGCCGACACCATCCTGCTCCATCACGCGAATAGTTTCTGAACCGACTACAGCGATATCAACCTTGCCGCGCAAGAAGTCGATATCTTCACGGCTTTTAACTCCAAAACCGACACCCAGTGGCAGATCTGTACTGCTGCGACAAAGCTCCAGGTATTCGCCAAGATCATCAGAGAATGCTGTGTCTTTCCCGGTAACCCCTTTGCGAGCCACGCAATAGATCATGCCGCTACTATTATCGCTTAGGTGTCGCATGCGGGACTGTGGGGTTTTAGGTGTAAAAATATGTACTGGTGATATCTCTGCCGCATGCATGGCATCCAGATATTCCTGACCTTCTGCCGGCGGCAGATCAGGCACAATGCACCCTTGTATGCCGGCACTCTTACAGCGGCTGACAAACTCGCCAACACCGTAGCAAAAGAGAATGTTGTAGTAGGTCATAAACAGAAACGGTATATCAAATTCCTTTGTTATACGTTCCGCTGCTGCAAGACTTTTTTCAACGGTAGCACCTTCTTTTAATGCCTCGGAGTTTGCCTTGAGAATAACCGGACCATCAGCCATTGGCTCAGAGAACGGGATTTGCAACTCCATAAGGTCAACGCCTGCATTGACCATATCTTCGACCACCCGCAGAGAGTCATCAAAGTTGGGATAACCCAGAACGATATGGGTCATCAGCAGGATGTCTTTTTTCTCACGTGCGGCGCGAATAGCTACTTCCAACCCGGTTGCTTTACTCGCCATGTTTCATCTCCGAACGATACGCCTCGGCTTTATCAATAATAAACTGCTGCCATTTGGGATCATGTACTGCATCAGCTACGGTGAATATGTCTTTATCTGCGCGACCTGACATATTGATCAGTATATCTTCATCCGAAGACAGTTCCGGTGCCTCTTTATAAGCCTGAGCAAAGGCATGCGAAGACTCAAGCGCCGGTATCAGTCCTTCATGACGTACCGTGCGCTGCATTGCTTCAACCACTTCTGCATCGCTTGCGGCTTCAAAGCGCACTTCTTTGGTTTCATGCATATGGCTTAAAATAGGTGACACCCCTACATAATCAAGGCCAGCAGAAACACTGTGCGTGTCCTGCATCTGACCATCCGTGTCTTGTAAGAAATACGTTTTATAACCCTGGGCAACACCAATGGTTGCATCATCATATGCCAGCCGCGCTGCATGCTGACCCTGACCTCTGCCACGACCACCCGCCTCTACACCAACAAGCTCGACGTCTTTGTCATCAAAAAAGCCGCTGAAAATTCCCATCGCGTTTGAACCTCCGCCGACACAGGCATACACACGTGCCGGCAGCCTGCCGGTACGCTCGAGCATCTGCTCACGGGATTCGGTACCGATTATTGATTGAAACCAACTGACCATTTCCGGGAACGGATGCGGCCCGCACGCGGTACCGAGTACATAGTGGGTGTCATCCATATTGCTTACCCAGTCGCGAAACGCTTCATTGATGGCATCCTTCAGTGTCTGGCTGCCTTCCGTAACTGCGACGACTGTGGCACCCATCTGTTCCATCCAGAACACATTCGGACGCTGACGGGCTACATCGTGAGCACCCATATAAATCGTGCAGTCAAAACCGAATTTGGCCGCCATGGTGGCAGTTGCCACGCCGTGCTGGCCGGCGCCGGTTTCAGCGATGACGCGTTTCTTACCCATACGTCGGGTAAGCAGGCCCTGTCCCATCACGTTGTTGGCCTTATGCGCACCGGTATGATTGAGATCCTCGCGCTTGACATAGATATTCGCACCGCCGAGTTGATCGGTCAGATTATCAAGGCGCGTCACCGGCGTGGCGCGGCACGAGTACGTGGACATCAGGTCCTTGTACTCCTGCCAAAACGACTCATCCTCTCTGGCGGCCAGATAGGCGCTTTCGAGTTCGTCGAATGTCGGCACCAGAATTTCGGGAATATACGCCCCGCCAAACTGGCTGTAGTAGCCGCTGTTTTTCATTGTGTTTCCGCGTCTGTTAGCTTGGAGTTTTGGTCAGTAAGACCTGCAGGATGCATTCTATCAGTCCCGACACCCGCACTGTGTGGCCAATTGCAGCCTATTACAGCAGGGGTTACCCTGATTGTTACAAGTTTGCTGTGCCTGTGGTGTGAACTACCAGCAGTTGTCGGGTTTCCGACCATGCGACACAACTGACATTTCGGTTGCAGACAAGACCGCGCAAGCCGTGCAGGAGGTCAGTATAGTGCCCATCTATTCACGAGATCCAACCATGTCCTATGCCTTCGATCATGGCAGAGAATACCAACTGCTACCCGGACTAACTGAGCACGCCCGGGCAGACCTTGGCCCGGTTCGCACGCCATTGCAGCGTGCCGTGCGACTCGGCAATGAGCTTGGCATTAAGCTCTATTTTAAACGCGATGATGTACAGCCGCTCGGCATGGGTGGTAACAAGCTACGACAGCTTGAATTTTATCTCGGCCCGGCTCTGTCGCTACAGGCAGATACCATACTGATTACAGGCGCCATACAATCAAACTTCACCAGGCTGTGTGCCGCGGCGTGCAGAAAACTCGGCTTGCATCCGGTCATCCAGAGCTGGAAGACCGCGTACCCACCAATGATCCCTTGTATCAGTCGTCCGGTAATGTGTTACTGAACCAAGTCTACGACGCAGAGATTCACTACCTGCCGGAAGGAGAAAACGAAGCACTGGTCGATGCCAGACTCGATGAGCTTGCGATGGATCTGCAGCAAAAGGGACACAAACCCTTCGTTATTCATCTCGGTGTTGATCATCCGCCGTTTGGCGCACTCGGCTACGCACTGGCGGCAACCGAGCTACGTATACAACTGCAGGAACAAAGTATCAATGCAACGCATCTGATTACACCCTCAGGCAGTGGTATTACTCACTCGGGCGTGCTGGCCGGTGTAGATGCACTGAACTGGGATATCTCAGTGGAAGGTATTTGCGTTCGTCGGGATAAATCATTGCAGAAACCACGAATTGAAAAAAAAGAGCCACCGAGGCCGCAACGCTGCTCGGTAACACAGAAATACCATCGCACAAGGTTCGCACTCATGACGATGTACTGGCTCCTGACTACGGCCAGCTGAATCCGCAGGTTGCAGAAGCAATACAAAAAGCTGCCAAACTGGAGGGGATACTGGTTGACCCGGTTTATTCAGGGCGCACACTGGCGGGGCCGATTACACTCGTTGAGCAAGGCTATATTGCCAAAGGGAGTTGTGTTGTCTTTATACACACTGGCGGGACGCCTGCTTTGTTTGCCTATCAGAACAAGCTTGACTTTTTGTAACTGTCAACTTTATATACCGTCAAGCCTGATGGAGTAGATTCTGTGCGTTAGCGCTTTCAGATGCCATGCGAACGAGGCGAACTCCCTGAAAACTCCAGACCCGAATTACCCGATTACAGTTTGAACCAATACTACCCGAACAGATACAAAGTGTTATGCAGAAATCTATACATCATTTAGAAGGACTATGGTATTTTCGTAGACATCAATTTCTAACCTGGTGTTTGTGAGGCAATCTCAATTTCGTTTTGAAGCAGATTAGGACATATTTAGACAATCACCAAACGGACAATCTATCCAGTTTTTACCAACGTCTTTACTCATTTGCAACAGGCAATATAGCTTTAATATCCTTCGGTAATAGACACACTTTAAGACACCACGGCGAAAGATCTCAGGATGATTGCGAAGATTAAAAGACGCTACAAACGATTTCGTTACTACTTAAACTGGAGATTTCCGAAACTCTACCAATTGCTGTGTGCTGTAAAATTCCCGCTACAGCTAACCGTGCTGTGTCTGGGAACGATTACGGCAGTCAACTTCTACAATGCCCATTACTCTTCTGCCGCGGTGGCTGGAAGATACGCTAAAACGATGCCTGCAGGCAATACTCGGGAGCTGCAAAACCAACCACCCGTTACTAACACGTCCAATCGCACGTCTCAAGACAATGCTCCGCTCAAACAGGTGAGGACAGCTCTTATTGAATCGGAAAAAGACAGGCAACAACAGGTCTTAAAACCCGAATCTTTATTAGCAGTGAAAAAACAACCGACGGACCACCTTGAAGATAAACTGGATAGCGTCAAACAATTGCCCGGCGCTGCAGACCCAAGTCCGGATAAACCGATACAAATGCGCGGCGCTGAATGGTTGCTGCAATTACCCGGAAAGCACTACGTAGCTCAGATAGCCACCGCAGCCGATCAACAAATACTTCTGGATTACGCTGCAGGCAATACTTTTAGCGCACCGCTTGCTATTTATCCATTCAAGGTAAATAAAGACGGAGCTCTGGTCTACGGTCTCTCCACCGGGTTGTACATTACAATAGAAGATGCCCGGACTGAATTACCAGTACTGAGTAAATTATCTGCGCAACACGGAGTCTGGGTGAGAAAAGTTGCTGAAATCAAAGACCAGATTACGACATTAAAGCAAAATCAAATCCTGCGATAGCGTCGGCAACCCACCAACGTTTGCGATGCACAGCATGTATTGTGACGCGAACATGCCAGCGCCGTGAAAGACAGAGTAATAGCCTTGTCATCGCGACAAGCCATCACAACTAGCGTCTGGCGATACCGGCAGGCGCTATACAGCGTCCCTCGCTAACGCTGAAAGGAAATCCACGGTGTGCAGAATGAAAGAAGTCAGCCGACTGGTAAAACGTAATCTAATTCAGACGTTCAAAAACTGTGCTGATACCCTGCCCCATACCGATACACATGGTTGCCAGACCAAATTGACCATCGTTCTGCTGCATAACATTTAACAACGTTGTGCTGATACGGGTGCCGGAGCAACCGAACGGATGCCCCAGTGCAATTGCACCACCGTGCAGATTGACCTTGTCATCCATTACATCGAGCAGCCTGAGATCTTTAAGCACCGGAATTGCCTGTGCTGCAAATGCCTCGTTAAGTTCTACGTGATCAATATCTTCCATGCTCAGCCCGGCGCGTTTTAAAGCCTTTTGCGATGCCGGTACCGGCCCGTAGCCCATAATTGCAGCAGGACAGCCGGCGACCGCCATACTGCGAATTCTGGCGACTGGCTGTGCACCGATTTCCCTTGCTTTGGCACCGGACATCAGCAGCATGGCGCTTGCACCATCGGATATAGCCGATGAGCTGGCGGCAGTCACTGTACCTACCTTCGGTACAAAAGCAGGCTTGAGATCAGCCAGTGATTCTGCAGTGACGCCTTCGCGAATGACTTCGTCTACTTCAATAAGTTTTTTGAAACCGTTTTGATCATGACCTTCAATCGGGATGACCTCGTTGGCAAAGCCGCCATTAACTGTCGCCGCATGAGCACGCTGATGCGAACGTGCGGCAAACTCATCCTGCTGCGGACGTTCGATACCATGCATTTTTGCAAGCATCTCTGCCGTGACACCCATCATCATAGAGGCTTTGGCGATATGCTTGCTCATGGCAGGATGCAGATCAAGGCCGTGCAGCATCTGTACATGCTGCATATGTTCTACGCCTCCGGCAATAAACACATCACCGTAGCCGGTCATGATTCCCTGAGCTGCAGTATGCAGGGCTGACATTGAACTACCACAAAGACGGCTGACCGTCTGACCGCCCACCGTATCAGGCAGACCGGATCGAATCACAACACCGCGGGCAATATTAAAACCTTGCTCAAGCGTCTGGTTAACACAGCCCCAGATCAGATCTTCCACATCATCCGGATCAACTTCCGGGTGCCGCTCGAACATCGCCTTGACCAGCTCTGCAGATAAATCTTCTGCACGCACATTGACGAATCCGCCTTTCTTCGAACGGCCCATCGGCGAGCGTACGCAATCGATAATCACAACATCATCAGGATTGAAATTCATTGCTCACGCTCCTCGTGGAAAAAAGGATTTTTTATCGGCAGCCATTTTTTTCATACCTTCAGTTGGCTGATACAGTGCACCAAGCTCTGCATACTGCTCACACATCTTGCAAAAGTTATCCATGCCGACGGTATCTATATGGTGCAACACACCGCCGCGGAACGGCGGAAAGCCGATTCCATAAACCAGTCCCATATCTGCATCTGCGGGACCACTGACTATACCTTCTTCAAGACACCGAACTGTCTCAATACACATGGGTATCATCATGCGCTGTATAATTTGATCGTCGGTAAATTCTCTTTGCTCGCTTACCGATGCGGCGATGATGCCTGCAGTATCTGCATCCGGCAGCTTTTTCGGCTTGCCACGCTTGTCGAGCTCATACTTGTAAAAACCAACGCCGTTCTTCTGTCCAAAGCGTTCTGCCTTGTAGAGCAGATCAACCGCTGTGGTGTAGTCGTACTTCATGCGATCAGGGAAGCCATCCGCCATCACTTCTCCACCATGATGGCCCGTATCTATGCCAACCACATCGAGTAGGTAGGCAGGACCCATAGGCCATCCCCAGCGCTCCATTACTTTATCTACCTGGTTAAAATCTGCACCCTGCGCCATCAGCAATGAAAAGCCACCAAAGTACGGAAACAACACACGGTTGACGAAGAAGCCCGGACAATCGTTAACCACTATCGGTGTCTTGCCCAGTGTACGGGCATAGGCGACTGTGGTAGCAATAGCGGTGTCATTTGATTTTTCACCACGAATAACTTCCACCAGCGGCATCAGATGCACCGGATTGAAGAAATGCATGCCGCAGAAGTTTTCCGGGCGCTTTAAGTTCTCTGCCAGTAAATCAATGGAGATAGTTGATGTGTTAGAGGTAAGAATTGCGTCTTCCGCTATCACACCTTCTACTTCAGCAAGCACCGATTGCTTTATCTTTGGATTCTCTACCACCGCTTCAACAATAAGATCTACATCGGCAAAGTCACCGTAATTGAGTGTTGGCATGATTCGATGCATTGCAGATGCAGCACCCGCCTGGTCTAGTCTGCCACGTTTCACCTGCTTGAAAAACAACTTGTCGGATTCTGCGAGGCCATCATCCAGCGCTTTCTGGTTGATGTCTTTCATTAAAATCGGGACGTTACTCGAAGCCGACTGATAAGCTATGCCACCCCCCATGATTCCGGCGCCGAGCACGGCAGTTTTGTTTACCTCTTTTGCAGCGGCTGAGAGTTCTTTACTTTGCTTCTTCAGGAACTGATCTTTCATGAAGATGCCGATCAGTGATGCTGTGACCGGCGATTTGGTCAGCTTTGCAAATGCTGCTGCCTCAACCTTGAAAGCGTTGTCACGATCGAGGCTCGCATGTTTTTCAATGACGCGGATAATTGTCATTGGTGATGGATAGTGTGGTCCGGCCTTGGCACCGACAAAGCCGCGGGCGGTTTCAAAAGCCATAGTACGTTCGATGGTTGAAAGCCCGAGTGGCGATTTCTTTTCTTCACGGCGCTCATGGTAATCAAATTTGTCGTCAATGCAGTCTTTAAGCAACTGCAGTGCGGCATCACGCAAATGCTCCTCTGATACAACCGCATCTACCGCACCATCTTTAAGTGCGGCAGCGGCACGCTTGTTGGAACCCGTGGCTATCCATTCAATAGCGTTATCGACGCCGATCATCCTTGGCAGTCTGACAGTACCACCCCAGCCAGGCAGAATACCGAGTTTTACTTCCGGCAATCCTATCTTTGCATTACTTGCCATGACTCTGTAATCACAGGTGAGGCATACTTCCAAACCACCACCCAGCGCTTCACCGTTAATAGCTACCACTGTGGGACAGGGTAGATCCTCAATGCTTGAAAATATCGCATCTATTTCAAGCAGTGCTTCGGCAATTTCTGCTTCAGGTCGCTGAAACAAGGCACCGAACTCGGTAATGTCTGCACCGACAAAAAAACTCTTCTTTGCACTGGTAAGAAGCAGACCTTTGACTTCTTTGTGTCGCTGCAGTGCGTTAACACCTTCTGCAAGCTCTTTAACGGTTGCCTGGTTAAACTTGTTGACGCTTGAATCTTTGAGATCAAAGCGCATTTCATAGATACCGTCCTGTACTTCAGCTACGGTAAGTGACTGACCTTCAAATAACATAAAGTCTTCTCCCTAGAAGCTGAAATGATCGGCATCGAGTGCCATGAGTGAATCTGCACCAGAATCCATGGTCGCCACCAGAGAACGCGTACGCGGCAGTAGCTTTTCAAAGTAGAAATCACAAACAGACAGCTTTGCACGATAAAAATCAGGCTCACTGCAATCATCCTGCGCAAGAGCCGCAAGCGCTGTTGCCTGTGCCTGCATCCAGAAGTAGGCAAGCACGACATAACCTGAATACATCAGGTAGTCGACTGAAGCCGCACCGACTTCATCGGCATCAGACATGGCGCGCATCGTGATATCTGTGGTTATCTGTTCCCACTCTTCACAGTGCGCTCTGAGGGCTGCAACAGAGTTAGCCATCAAGCGGTTATCTTCATGTTTGGCACATAGCTCGGCCACCTCAGACAGGAACGGTCGCAACAGACCGCCTTGCGAACCGACGACCTTGCGACCCAGCAGATCAAGTGCCTGAATACCGGTAGTGCCTTCATACAACATTGAGATACGGCAGTCGCGAACATTCTGCTCCATACCCCATTCCTGAATGAAGCCGTGTCCGCCGAAGATCTGCATCCCGAGGTTGGCGGATTCAAATCCGGTTTCGGTTAAAAATGCTTTGGCAATCGGGGTTAACAATGCAAGTCTTGCATCTGCGATACCTTTGCGCTCATCAGATGCATCAGACTCCATAACATCGACATCCATGGCCAGTGAATGGACAAACAAGCGCCCTCCTTCAGCAAAGGCTTTCTGCGTTAGCAGCATACGTCTGACATCCGGATGTACAATAATCGGATCAGCGGGTTTATCAGGGTTCTTTTGACCGGAAAGCGATCGCATCTGTAATCTTTCACGTGCGTAGTCAAGTGACTTCTGAAACCCCAGCTCTGCATGCGCCAAACCTTGCAGCGCGGTACCTAATCTGGCTGCATTCATAAACGTGAACATGCAGTTCAGTCCGCGATTCGGTGGCCCGATAAGCCAGCCTTTTGCAGCATCAAAATTCAACACGGCAGTGGCGTTACCATGAATGCCCATCTTGTGTTCTATCGAGCCACAGCTCACACCGTTGCGTTCACCGGCCTCGCCATTTGCGTCAGGTAACATCTTCGGTACGATAAAAAGCGATATACCTTTAGTGCCTTTAGGTGCATCCGGCAGTCGTGCCAATACAATGTGTACGATATTGTCTGTCATATCGTGTTCACCGGCAGAGATAAAAATCTTGGTACCGTGAATGGCATAGCTGCCATCGTCATTCGGCTCTGCACGGGTACGCAACATGCCGAGGTCAGTGCCACAGTGAGATTCGGTAAGACACATGGTGCCGGTCCATTCACCGCTGGTCAGCTTGCCAAGATAAGCTGCCTTCTGTTCGTCACTGCCATGCGCCGTTATGGTGGCATGCGCACCGTGACTGAGACCCGGATACATCGCCCAGGCCCAGTTGGCGGTTCCGGCCATCTCACTTAATAATGTTGCCATCGACGGTGGCATGCCCTGCCCGCCAAAGTCAGGATCAGCAGATAAACTTGCCCAGCCTCCCTCTACATAGGCTGCATAGGCTTCCTTAAAACCGTCCGGCGTGGTGACGACCGTATCGTCCCACTTGCAGCCTTGTTGATCACCTTGCTGGTTTAGCGGTGCGAGTTCTGCCTCGACGAACTTCGCTGCCTCTTCGAGGATAGCGACGAGCAGATCGTCACCGACCTCCTCATAGCCTCCGAGCTCGGCGCATCGGGCAGTATAGTTAAAAACCTCACGAAGACTGAAATGTATGTCTCTGAGCGGTGCTTTGAAATCGGCCATGGATGATAAATCTCCAAATTTAATTACTTATCAGCAGGTTAAATTACCTGGGAATGACGTTTGTCCTGGCGGTTTCTAACAGGCCAGTGATCAGAGTTATATTAAAGTGTTATAAATTAGTACAGATACAATCGCGCTAATGAACTGCCCGGATACTTCAGAACCAGAAAAACAACAGCTTAAACTAAGCGTTTATCGTACTTGCTTATGGGAATATGACGAGCTCAAAGCGCAAACTCCGGCGGTACGTGAGGCGTCCAATCCACCGCTCATTCATTACTCCCGGCGCCATTTAATGCCATTAATAGCAAGATATTGGTTGCCTGTCACCGCTTGCGTGGTTACTCTTCGACTTCAACCTGGAGGATTCAATGAAAAAACCTATCGATCGCCGTAAATTTCTGAAGGGCTCTGCACTGGCCGCCACCGCGACAGCAGCGGGCACCATTGTCAGCGCTCCTGCTATTGCTCAGGCAGCACCCGTACTCAAAATGCAAGCTGCATGGGGCGGAGGCATATTTCTGGAAAATGCGCAATCCTATGTCGACCGCGTCAACGCGATGGCCGGCTCTGCGCTGAAACTCGAACTGCTACCTGTTAACTCGGTCGTCAAGACCAGCCAAATGCAGGATGCAGTACACCGCGGTGTACTGGATGCCGCTCACTATGTACCTGCTTACTGGTATTCCAAGTCTCCCGTTGCATCACTGTTTGGCACCGGTCCATGCTTTGGCTGGTCAAGCCAGGAAGTACTGGGCTGGGTGAACTACGGTGGAGGCCAGGAGCTGTTTGACGAACTCATGGGCAAACTGGGCCTGAACCTCGTGAGTTTCTTTAACAGCCCAATGCCTGCTCAGCCACTTGGCTGGTTTAAAGAAGAAATCAAAGGCGCTGACCAGATGGACGGTCTTAAGTATCGTACTGTTGGACTGGCGGCAGATGTTCTGTTGGAAATGGGTATGTCAGTCGTGCAGCTACCTGGTGGTGAAATTCAGCCGGCCATGAAATCAGGCCTGATTGACGCCGCAGAATTTAATAACCCGACCTCCGATAGAGATTTTGGTATGCAGGATGTATCCAAGCACTATCACCTGGCGAGTTTCCATCAGTCTCAGGAATTCTTTGAGTGTACTTTCAACAAGAAAAAGTACGACGCGCTGCCGGCAGAGCTTCAGTCAATCCTGAAGTACGCTTCCGAAGCCGAGAACTCAAACTTCTACTGGCATAACACACGTCGCTATGCTGACGACCTCGTGACTTTGAAGGAAGAGCAAGGCGTCAATGTTTACCGTACTCCGGATTCAGTCATGGAAGCACAGCTTGTTGCATGGGATAAGGTCGTAGATCGTATGTCTGGCTCTGATCCGTTCTTTGCCAAGGTGATTGACTCACAAAAAGAATACGCAAAGAGTGTTATGAACTATCTGAATCTTAACCAGCCGGACTACAAGCTGGCGTATAAGCACTACTTCGGATAATTCCACGTTATAAGCTGCACTTTAGCCGGGGGAGTTCTTCCCCCGGCTTTTCAAATCCAAAACCTATTGGAGCACAGGCGTGACAAAGTTTGTTTATGCCATCGAAAGCCTGAGTAACTGGGTCGGCAAAGCCTTCGGCTGGTGCATACTCATTCTTACTCTTTCAGTAACCTACGAAGTATTTGTCCGCTACGTGTTGAATAAGCCTACTGTCTGGGCTTTTGACATGATGATACAAATGTATGGCGCGTTGTTTCTAATGGCAGGCGCCTACGCGCTGGCGCAGGACAGCCACGTTCGAGGTGACGTTTTATACCGTTTATTCCCGGTTCGAATGCAAGCCTTTTTAGACTTCATACTCTACTTATTATTTTTCTTCCCCGGCATCATCGCCCTCGCATGGTACGGCGCAGAAATAGCCTCTGACTCATGGGGTTATAAAGAAGTAAGCTGGAACAGCCCGGCCAGAATACAGATTTATTTTTTCAAGACCCTGATCCCACTTGCCGGCGGACTGCTTTTCCTGCAAGGCCTTGCAGAACTGGTTCGATGCTGGAAGGCAATGCGAACAGGCGCCTGGATGGAACGCCTGGATGATGTACGTGAAACCGAGGAAGCGCTAATCAATGAATCGATTGGCGCAATAAAATAACATCAAACCGAATAGTATAAACACAACCCTGAAACAAACGTACAGAGTATAACCAAGTGACCAACCCTGAAGTTGCCATTTTAATGTTGTGCCTGTTCATTGTGCTGGTGTTATTGGGCTTCCCGATAGCCTTCACACTGCTTGCAATGGGCGTCGGCTTTGGCTACTACGCTTACTACACAGAAGGATCAATAGAGTCCTTTTCAGATATTTTCGACAATCAGATATTCTATCTGCTGAACCAGAATACCTACTCGGTAATGGAAAACGACACGCTTGTCGCCATTCCGTTATTTTTGTTCATGGGTTACGTTGTCGAACGAGCCAATATCGTTGATCGCTTATTCTCGTCTTTAAATCTGGCTGCGAGAAACCTGCCGGGCTCCATGGCAATTGCCGCATTGGTAACCTGTGCGGTATTTTCTACCGCCAGCGGTATCGTCGGCGCAGTGGTTACATTGATGGGATTGCTAGCCTATCCCGCCATGGCGCAGGCGCACTATAGAAAAGATTTTGCAGCAGGTGTTATTTGTGCCGGTGGTACTTTGGGGATTCTTATCCCGCCATCGATCATGTTGATTGTCTACGCGGCCATTGCAGAACTCTCTCCACTTCGTTTATACGCCGCCGCTGTATTTCCGGGTCTGCTACTTGCTGGTATGTACATTGTGTACGTGATCATTCGCGTGTATTTCAATCCTTCAATCGCACCAAAGCCGGTACATGACCCCGGTATTTCGCGTGCTAGAATCTACTGGATGCTGTTGACCTCATTCCTGCCGTTAACCCTGCTGATTATGCTGGTACTGGGTTCAATCCTTGGTGGTCTTGCAACTCCGGCAGAGGCTGCGGCCATGGGTGCGATGGGTGGTTTAGTGCTTGCAGCGTTATACCGCTCACTCACCTGGCAGAAGCTGAAAGAATCTGTATTCCTGACCGCAAAGGCCACTGCTATGGTTTGCTGGCTATTCGTCGGCTCATGGACGTTTGCCTCAATATTCTCATACCTTGGTGGCCACGACATCATCGAACACTGGGTACTTGCCATGGACCTTGAGCCATGGCAGTTCCTGGTATTGGCACAGCTGATTATCTTTTTACTCGGTTGGCCACTTGAGTGGTCTGAAATTCTTATTATCTTTGTACCGATTTTTCTGCCGATGCTCGATACCTTCGGCGTTAACCCGTATTTCTTTGCCATGCTGGTAGCACTGAATCTGCAAACCTCTTTCTTAACCCCGCCAATGGCTATGTCTGCCTACTACCTTAAGGGTGTACTGAAAAAACAGATAGAACTGATGGATATATTCAAAGGCATACTGCCTTACCTGGCCATCGTTATTTTCTGTATGGTATTAATGTACGCCTTTCCC
Source organism: uncultured Granulosicoccaceae bacterium (assembly GCA_964550655.1). Lineage (GTDB taxonomy): Bacteria > Pseudomonadota > Gammaproteobacteria > Granulosicoccales > Granulosicoccaceae. Next base: position 91 of record CAZKAQ010000067.1, on the reverse strand, counting down.
GGCATAGCACTCTGGCTACCGGACTATTTGTTCGGTGAGTACATTCCTTAACCTGCATTATTCATGAGGCGACCAGCCAATTTGGCTTTTA
>CAZKAQ010000066.1:16835-20675 GCA_964550655.1 uncultured Granulosicoccaceae bacterium | reverse complement strand
CGCACCGTCAGGGCGCGTTCGCAGTAGCAGAGGTTCTGCCGCGCAGACTCCTAGCAGTTGAGCTTAATATATAAGTACCAGCTGACGTGAGATATCTCCAAAGGCTTTTGCGATCGTTTTATTAATGCAGCCTGAAAACCTGGCCTGAATCGAAGAAGATCGGGTCAAGCATACCGCTAAGGCGTTTCCCGTGGGATTACTTTGCTTCTTTTAATCTGTTGTCTGCGCTCACGAACAATGACAATCAGACTGGCGCAGATAATAACAGCAGCGCCGGTAAAAACTCGTAAGGCTGGTGTGGTGTTAAAGATAACGATATCCAACATGACAGCCCACAACAAAGATGTGTATTCCAATGGGGCTACCACTGACCCGTCAAGGCGTCGATAGGCTTCGGTCATAAGCCACTGGCCTGTCACACCCATCAGGGCAAACAGAGCGATACCGGCCAGAGCGACAGTTGTCAAAGACTGCCACATCCATGGCAGAAACAGGGCACACGCGATACCGAGGATCAGGTTATAGAACAGTACCAGTGATACTGATGTTTCCGTACTGCTCAGGCGTTTACCGAGAACTGCGATTAATGCGTAGGACAAGCTGGCCAGTAAAACCAGCACATAACCGATGAGGCTTCCCTCGCCGGTGGGTTGCAAGGCTATAGCCACACCGATGTAGCCCAGTACAATGGCGCTCCAGCGCCAGCGACCGACTTGTTCTTTTAAAAGCCACGCAGATAACGCTGTCGTTGCAAAGATGGCGGTGTAGCTTACAACTGTTGCGTTTGTCAGAGGTAGCCAGATCAGTGCTGAGAAAAAGCACACGGGTGCGAAGAGACCAATCAAACCGCGAATAATTTGTCCCCGCCAGTGAACGGGTGCGAGTGTTTTGATCTTGCCGCGTGCGCTCATTGCGAGGATTATTATCAGTACGATGATAAGGCTTCTAATGGCCAGAATCTGTACCAATGATATTTCGCCGCTGACCAGATGTTTGGCTACTGCGTCCATTACCGTAAGCATCATCACGCCGCTCAGAGCGATAAAAATGCTTAGCCTAAGTTCGCGCCTTGTTACATTCATTCAGTTTCCAAATCACTCGACATTCGATCTGTTTTAGCGATATCCGGCAGGTTCCGTTAGATAAATTTCTCTAGACAAGCATAAGTCGCTAATGCACAATTGGCGGCCGCTTTGGTTACCGCTTTTCATATCATTAGACGCTTCCGGGATGTCACCTGTCGTTTGCACAACGCAGGTCCCGGCGTCCACCTTTGGCCTAAGCTTTTTCTTCTTTAAACTCTAACGGACCCCTATGCTTCACCAGATTCAAACCATTGACAATATTTCCTCCATTGGCCTGCAACGTTTTGATTCGTCGAAATTCGGCGTCAGTTCTGACACCAGCGAACCTGATGCCATCATGCTGCGATCGAAAAAGATTCACGAGATGGCTTTTGACACCCGACTCAAGGCAATCGGCCGTGCGGGTGCCGGTGTAAATAATATCCCGGTCGAGCGCCTCACCGAGATGGGCGTGCCGGTATTCAACGCCCCGGGCGCCAATGCCAATGCGGTGAAAGAACTGGTGATTGCCAGCCTCTTCATGGCTTCGCGTAATCTCTATGATGCAGTGACCTATACACGTGGTCTTGAGTCCAGTGGTGCAGCGCTCGATAAAGAAGTAGAGGGCGGCAAGAAAAAATTTGTCGGTACTGAGTTGCCTGGAAGAACGCTGGGTGTTATTGGCCTTGGTGCCATTGGCGTTGAAGTTGCCAATGCTGCGGCCGAGTTGGGCATGAAAGTAACAGGCTTTGATCCAGGTGTGACGATTGCCAACGCCTGGAATTTAAATCGCAATGTTGAGCAGGCGAGCAGTGCAGAAGCTGTGTTTGAAAACAGCGAGTTTATCACAGTACATGTGCCACTGATTGATGCGACAAGAAGCTTAATTGATGCAACGAGCCTCGCTGCAATGCCGCAGGGTGTGGTTATCCTTAACTTTGCAAGATCCGGTATTGTTGAAGATCAGGCTGTGTTAGAGGCATTGGATAGCGGAAAAGTAAAAAGCTACATTACTGATTTTCCAACCAGAGAAACTATTGATCATCCATCGGTAATCACCATGCCACACCTTGGTGCGTCAACCGCAGAGGCGGAGGAAAATTGTGCGATCATGGTGGCTGACCAGTTACAGGACTATCTTGAAAACGGAAATATCCGTAACTCGGTTAATTTTCCAAACATAGAGCTCAACCGTAAAAGTGACTTTCGCCTGAGTCTGATTCACAAGAATGTTCCGGATATGGTTGGACAGATTTCACACCTGCTTGGTACGTCGTCGGTGAATATCGAAAGCATGATTAATAAATCAAAAGGTGCAGTCGCCTGTACCTTGATTGATACCAACAAAAAGGTTCCTGAATCAACTTTCAATTCAATACTGGAAATTGAGGGTATTATTAAAGCTCGGCAAATCTAAGCTGGTTACTTGCCCTATCGTTAAAAGACAAAAGGCACGCCCGAGAGCGTGCCTTTTTTGGTTTAAAACATGTAGTCTTTATCGAACTTCAAGCTCGACTCTGCGATTGCGGTTTCGTCCTTCAGGTGTAGCGTTTGAAGCGACTGGCTGGCTCTCGCCATAAGCTACTGCGCGAATGTAGTTTCTGTCGATTCCGCGGCCGGCTAAATGTATCGCTACGACGCGTGCACGCTTTTTTGAAAGCTCGTGGTTGTCAGCTGCGAGACCATTGTTGTCGGTATGTGCTGAGATAATAATCTGTCGGTTGCCGCAGGCTGCCAGCGTTTTCGCTACCTCGTTAAGTGCTGTGGCAGAGTTGTGATTCAGTTGTGCAGAGCCTCTTCTGAAGTTGACGTTGCTCAATACACCGTTAAGTTGTAAGCAGGCTTCTACCGCCGACGAATTTTTGGGCTTTGCTGCCGCCAGTTTTGGTTCAAAAGCAGATTTACCGGTCTTGCTTTCTGAGAATGATACTTGCTCAACCTTCGGAATGGGAGTGGGAACGGGGGTGTCTGCTGCCAGTTTTGGCAGAATTCTGGGTTTACTGCCCAATCGGTATAGTACGCCGAACTGACCGTACTGCAGGTCGCTGTCATCAAACGCGACTACATCTGCACGAAACCCCAATCCGGAACGGGTGACGTACTCGGCACCCACTCCAAATGATGCATGGTTCGACGTTCGTTCAGTAAACGGAATATTGCCGATGGGTGATTGTTCTATTTGATTAAATCCAATACGTGCGTATCCATTCAGGCCACGACGACCGAATCGATCTGTATTACGACCGGCATAGATCAATGCACTGACGCCTTGCACGTGGGTATTAATGCGACCTTCAGGAGACAGGCTTGAGCTGCCTAAGTCGGCGCTGTGCGCTTCAAAAGACAGAAATCTTGCGACATCGACACCGACTGCTACCTGGCCTGCTGCTTCGATTTTGTCGTCTGTGCTGAAACCCGCTACAGCACTTGTATTCGGGTCTGATCTGCTGACACCAATGCCTGCTGTGGTATAGACAGACGGTGAGAAGCCGAGGCGATCGATGCTGATAGCGGCTCCGAGCTCAGGTTCTTGCGAGGCAGCGGCCAGTGCTTCCAGCTGATTTGCTTCGAGTTGTGCCACCTTGGTATTAAGCTCCGCTACTTTTTGTTCCGTCAATTCCGACTCAACTATGGCTAACTCTTTGGCGGCCGCTGTCTCTTCGGCCAGCATTGCCAATTTGGCCGCTGTCTCTTCAGCCAGCATTGCCTCTTTGGCGGCCGCTGCCTCTTCAGCCAACATTGCTTCTTTAGCTATCATTGCCTCTTTAGCCGCCAT
>CAZKAQ010000066.1:0-16735 GCA_964550655.1 uncultured Granulosicoccaceae bacterium | reverse complement strand
TCTTTAGCCGCCATAGTCTTTTCAGTAAACATCACCTCTGTAGCTTTCGTTTCTGCAGGGATGATCGCAGGTTTTTCTTCGGCAACCGAAGCGGGACTCTCTGCTGCCGGTGTGGCAGCCGCCAATACCGGCTCGTCGGTCGTTGCCTGAGCCAGGGATTCAACTGCCGTTTCAGCAACCGGAGCTGCGGGAGCGGGCGTTGTAAGCGCTGTGTATTCGGCATCGCTTACTGTGTAGTCGATGATTGGTCCGGCACAGCCGATCGTAATTGCCAATGGCAGAGCCATGGCAATCCATTTCGCCTGCACTTGTGATGCAGATGTCGTGGTGATACGAGATTTTTTTGAGTCCAATTGCATGGCTGGGAATTCCGTGAGCGTTGTTTTTAAATTCATCGGGTGTAACTGGTATTCGTTGCATATTCCAGCAAGAGATTCGCTGCAGTTAGTGAGCCATTGGAATTGCCGTATTTCACAATTTCCACACATGTCCATCTCGGCAAAGTTTGTCGGTTACCTGTAAACTAGGCGTGTTCGCTGCTTTCCAGATCACTAATGACTCAACACATAACCATCGTTGGCGTAGGGCTGATCGGGGGCTCTTTTGCTCTCGCGCTGCGTGAAGCCGGTCACAATGCGCACTTTGTCGGTGTTGGACGTAACCAGCAGAGTCTTGAACGTGCAATTGACAGAGGTATCGTCGATAGCTCGCAACGGTCTGTTGCCGATGCTGTGGCAGAGACTGAACTGGTATTGCTTGCCACACCGGTGGGAGCAGTAGACGCAGTGCTGCAGCAGATGGCAGCGTCTCTGCGCCCCGAAACAATCGTTACTGACGCCGGCAGTGTGAAGCAAAGTGTTATCGAATCCGCCCGTGCGCGGTTGCCGTACTTTGAAAACTTTGTACCGGCACATCCGATCGCAGGCACCGAGCACAGTGGTGTTGAAGCGGGGTTTGCGTCACTCTATCGTGGTAAGCGATTGATTCTCACGCCGGTTGCTGAAACTTCTGTCACAGCAACAGATACTGTTGCACAGCTGTGGCAAGCTGCAGGAGCAGTTGTTGAGCATATGGATCCCGCATATCACGATGCTGTGTTTGCAGCAACCAGCCACTTACCCCATATGCTCGCGTTTAGTCTGGTGGAAACCTTATCCCGCATGGACAAACAAACGCCGATACTCCGGCATACCGGTGGAGGCTTTGCTGACTACACCAGAATAGCGTCAAGTGATCCGGTCATGTGGAGGGATATATGTCTTTTTAATCGTGAGGCTTTATTGTCAACGCTTGAAAACTTCCGCGGTGGTCTTGATACACTGGTTGCTGCAATAGATGAGAAAGATGGAGACACGCTTGAGCAACTCTTCATCACCGCAAAGCAAACCCGTGATACCAAAGTGTTGCCTGTTGCAAAAGATAGATCCGAATAGAGAACTTTTTTAATACCTCAATGAAGAGTCATAACCCAAAAAGCAGAAACCAAAACAACGGCCATTCAAATGCCCCGGCCGGTATAGATACGCAGGTTGAGGCAGGCGGCAGCATCAATGGGGTGGTGACAGTGCCAGGCGACAAGTCCTGTTCACATCGCTCTGTCATCTTTGCCTCTCTGGCTGAAGGTGAATCTGACATCTCAGGATTTTTAACCGGAGAAGACAGCTTAAACACAGTAAAAGCATTTCAGGATATGGGGGTTGACATTCAACGCACCGGTGACACCTCGTTGCGTATAAAAGGCGTCGGGCTTTACGGATTAAAGCCGCCATCCGGTGATATCTATATGGGTAATGCAGGCACGGGTATGCGACTGATTTCGGGGATACTTGCAGCACAATCGTTTACTTCAAGAATCACCGGTGATGAATCTTTATCGCGGCGGCCCATGGGACGCGTCATCAAGCCACTTACCGCCATGAATGCCAATATAAAGGGTGATGAGCAGGGCAAGCCACCACTGACGGTCGTGCCATCTGAAGGCGGATTGTCTGCAATCCACTATGATCTGCCGGTTGCCAGTGCGCAGGTTAAATCCTGTGTACTACTGGCTGGTTTGTATGCCAAAGGTGTAACCAGTATCACCGAGCCCGCACCCACACGCGATCATACAGAGCGTATGTTGCGTTCATTTGATTATCAGGTAAACACAGAAGGCAATCATATCTCGCTTGAAGGGCATGGCACTTTAAAAGCCTGCGATCTCAAGATACCCGCAGATATATCATCGGCTGCGTTTTTAATGGTTGCAGCAAGCATTGCAGAAAACTCCGATGTCACTATTAAAGGTGTTGGTGTGAATCCGACGCGTACAGGCATCATCGATATTCTGCGCTTGATGGGAGCAGATATTACGCTTCAGAACGAAACAAAATCGGGTGATGAGCCAATTGCAGATATCCGTGTCAAAAGTGCGAAACTCAAGGGCATTGATGTGCCTGAGCATCTGGTGCCGCTGGCCATTGATGAACTGCCCGTGGTTTTTGTTGCAGCTGCTGTCGCAAGCGGCACCACCCGCGTCACCGGAGCGGAAGAACTCAGAGTAAAAGAGAGTGACCGTATTGCAGCAATGGCTGAAGGCTTACGCAACATCGGCGTAGATGCAACTGCCACAGAAGATGGAATGATCATTAATCAATCTCAAATTCGTGGTGGAGTAGTGGAAACGCACTTTGATCATCGGATTGCGATGTCGTTTTGTGTTGCAGCTTTGTGTTCTTCAGAGTCAATCCTTGTAAAAGATACCCAACATATCGATACCTCGTTTCCTGGCTTCTCTACACTGATGTCGAGTCTTGGAATGAAAATGAATAGCAGCGACGACTGAGGCCGGGCGGATGAGTGTTGTAAAAATCACTGCAGCAAGTGAAAAAACAAAACAAACCAAAACTGCCGGGCCTGGTCAGGATACGGTTCCCGGACAGAAAAGACAGGGCACAGGTTCAGTGCCGGTGATCACCATCGATGGTCCGAGCGGTTCGGGCAAGGGCACCATTGCCTGCGCTGTTGCAGAAAAGCTCGGCTTTCACTTCCTCGATAGTGGTGCGTTGTATCGTGTGGTCGCACTTGCCTCCTTAAACCAGAAGATTCCGGAAGACGATAGCCGCGCTCTGGTTGATCTCGCGCGCACCGCACCCATTACTTTCACGCGCAGCGGCTGTGGCGATAGCCAGGTGCTGCTTGGCGGACAAGACGTAAGCCGCGATTTGCGCCGTGAAGCGGTCGGCGATCGCGCCTCAAGGATCGCGACAATTGCCTCTTTGCGCGCTGAACTGTTGGCCAGGCAACGTCGATGGAGGCGCCCGCCAGGTCTGGTCGCCGACGGCAGAGACATGGGAACGGTTATCTTTCCGGATGCGATTCTTAAGGTATATCTTACCGCAAGCGCGGAAATTCGTGCTGAAAGACGACATAAACAGTTGATTAACAAAGGGATGGAGGCTAAAATTGATGGTTTACTCGCGGACATCGTCGAACGGGACAATCGCGACTATAATCGTGAAATTGCTCCGTTAAAGCCCTCTGAGGACTCCATCTGTATCGACTCAACCGAGCTGACCATTGAAGATGTGGTCACAAAAGTGCTTGATTTTGCTGGAAATCGAATATAATTGTACAAATCGCTGCAAAGGACGCAGTGTCTTTTAATCGCCTTGCCTGGGCCCGGAACGTCTGGAGCATTGTATTTCAAATCGTGGAATCACAAATTTAATGTCTGAATCTTTTGCCGAGATGTTTGAGGAGAGTATCTCCCAAACCCAAATGAAGCCTGGTGCCATTCTGTCCGGTACCGTAATAGAAATCAGCGGTGACTTTGTCATGGTCAACGCCGGTCTTAAATCGGAAGGTGTTATTCCGGTTGAACAATTTTTCGATGAAACCGGCAATATTGCCGTTAGCGTCGGTGAAGTCGTTGAGGTCGCCCTCGATTCCGTTGAAGACGGTTTTGGTGAAACCCGCCTGTCACGTGAAAAGGCCAAACGTGCCCGTTCATGGGCAGTGCTTGAGAAAGCTCAGGAAACCGAAGAAATTGTCTCGGGTGCTATCACCGGCAAGGTCAAAGGTGGTTTCACTGTTGAAATTAATGATATCCGTGCCTTCCTTCCGGGTTCACTGGTTGATGTCCGACCGGTTCGCGACACCAGTTACCTTGAAGGTAAAGAGCTGGAATTCAAAGTTATTAAACTTGATCGCCGCAGAAACAACGTCGTAGTCTCTCGTCGTGCAGTGGTTGAATCTGAATACAGTGCAGAGCGTGAGCAATTGCTCGAAAGCCTGCAGGAAGGTCAGGAAGTTACAGGTATCGTCAAGAATCTTACCGACTACGGTGCGTTCCTTGATCTCGGTGGTATCGACGGCCTGTTGCACATAACTGACATGGCATGGAAGCGCGTTAAGCATCCAAGTGAAGTAGTCGAAGTCGGTCAGGAAATGAAAGTTAAGGTACTCAAGTTTGATCGCGAGCGTAACCGCGTATCACTGGGTCTTAAGCAACTTGGTGATGATCCTTGGGCAGATCTGGTTCGACGTTACCCTGAAAACACCCGTATCTTCGGTAAGGTCACAAACATTGCCGACTATGGTTGTTTTGTAGAGATTGAAGAAGGTGTTGAAGGTCTTGTTCACGTTTCTGAAATGGACTGGACTAACCGCAACGTCAACCCGAACAAGGTTGTCGCACTTGGTGATGAAGTAGAGGTGATGATCCTCGACATAGACGAAGAACGTCGTCGTATTTCACTTGGTGTGAAGCAGTGTAAGCAGAATCCATGGGATGAGTTCTCGCAGAACTTCAATAAAAATGATCGTGTCTCCGGTAAGGTTAAATCAATTACTGATTTCGGAATCTTTATCGGTCTTGAAGGTGGCATCGATGGTTTGATTCATCTGTCTGATCTGTCCTGGAACGACACTGGTGAAGAAGCCGTGCGCAATTTCCAGAAAGGTCAGGAAATCGAGGCAATCGTACTTGCTGTCGATCCGGAGCGTGAGCGCATATCACTTGGTGTGAAGCAGCTTGAGCAGGATCCTTTCGGTCAGTTTGTTGCTGACAACCCGAAGGGATCTATCATCAAAGGTACTATCACAGAAGTCGATGCCAAGTTTGCCATGGTCAATCTCGGTGATGGAGTTGACGGTATTCTGCGCGCCAGTGAGTACGCTCGCGACCGCGTTGAAGATCTCAAAATGCACCTTAAGGAAGGTGATGAGCTTGAGGCCAAATTTGTCAACATAGACCGCAAGGCTCGTGCTATTTCACTCTCTATAAAGGCCAAAGAGTCGGATGATGAGGGCGAAGCAATGCGTGATTACGCGCAGAGTGCAGCACCTACTGCAACCACGCTTGGCGACCTCATGAAAGAGCAAATGGGGCAGTCAGATTCTGACGATGCTGAAAGTGGTGCTTCAGAAGCTGGTACAGAAGAAGAGTAACGTTGATCGCGAGGCGTTCTTCAGAGCGCCTCGCACAATTAAAACAAATTCAACGCCACGCACACTAACCCCCCGGAGTGATGGCACATGACTAAATCTGATTTGATTGAGATATTAGCCGAAAACCAGTCTCACCTTGCATTGCGCGATGTGGAACTGGCTGTTAAAGGCCTGCTGGAACGCATGAGCGAGTCACTTTCAACGGGTGAACGCATTGAGATTCGCGGTTTCGGCAGCTTCTCGCTACATTTCCGGCCGCCGCGTATGGGTCGTAATCCCAAGTCCGGTGACGCTGTTGCGCTGACCGGAAAGCACGTACCTCACTTTAAGCCCGGTAAAGAGTTACGCGAGCGCGTTAACAGCGTCAATGATAAAAACGGCGTCGGCAATGATGGCCGGAACAATGATCCGACTGAGCGCCGCGAAGATTTACAAAACCGGCCAAAAACAGGTACCGATTTCTGATCACAGCGGTCTGCGCTGTTGTCCGCAAGCGACTCCGTTCGTTACCGGTTATCGTTCAAATACCTCCTGGCCTGCATTATTCATGAGGATTCGGCGCCCAGAGTTAATAGCGTTAAACAGGTCGCCCTATCGCCTGAGAAGCGTGGCCCGCCACGCGCCGAAGGGGATAGGGTGAGATGTGATGCGCTATTGGCTCTGGCGTCGAATAGACAGTCTGTCATTTCAGGATTCACCATAAACTCACCGCAAAAACCCTAAATAAAGACATAAAAGCCAAATTCGCAGGTCGCCTCATGAATAATGCAGGCTGGTATCGTCTGTTTGTGTACCACAGTGCACTATTACTCGACAATCAAGTGGTACACCGTCAGAATCAGTGTTCAGGTTTCGGCCGACACTTAACTTAAGCAATAAATTCCATGGAATTCTCCTGGTGGCTGCTGTTGCTGGCGGGCTTTGCCGCGGGCTGCATCGTGTATGAAAAGCTACGTCACTCACTACCCAAGCTGCCCCGCTTGTTCAGCCGCGGCTCGCGTTCGGATTTGTCGACGCTGTTACCTGATCACGATGATCAGGTGGATCGTGATCTCGAACTCAATAATCTGCTCGATCAATACGCGGTAGATGACAACTCTGTCGACATATACCTGACTCTGGGCGATGCATTTCGAAGACGGGGTGAGTACTCGCGCGCTATAGGTGTTCATGAACATTTGCTGTCAACCGGTAGCCTGTCGGATGATCGTCAGCGCACCGTAAAGCTCGAACTCGCACGCGACTATGCCGGTGCCGGATTGCTCGATCGGGTGGAATCGTTATTACAGCCACTGGTGAGAGATAATCCGAAAGACGCGGCATCACAGGAGAGCCTGCTGCGTTTGTACGAGAAACAGCGCGAGTGGGAAGCGGCGTTTGATCTGGCCAGTGTCAGCACAACCATGGACCCCGCTGAACGACGTGCCGTCAAAGCCCAGTACTGTTGTGAGCTGGCAGCCATAGCCGAGCTTGAAGACAATCTGCAGGAATTGGTAAAATGGCTGCAACGCGCTCTGAAGTCAGAGCCAAATTGTAGCCGCGCGCTGGTGATGCTTGGTCGATACAGTATAGAACTTAAGCAATATGCGCAGGCTATTACTTACTTTAGATCGATAGAAAAACATCATCCCGAGCTCGTACCCGAGATCGCCGAGTCGTATTTTTTTGCACTACATGCAATTGAAGATGAACAGGTATTGCGTGATCACCTTGACTATGTGCGCGGCAGACAGAACAGTTACTCTGTTATCAAGCTTGCGCGTGATGCAATCAGAAAACTCGAGGGCGAGCAGGCGGCGTCTGATTTCTTTATAGAGCAATTGTCTAAACGACCGTCGATGAAAGGCTTGCGAGACTGGGCAGAATACGAATTCAAGGCAAGTAAATCACAAGATAAAGAAAAAGTGGCAGCTGTTGTTGAGATGCTGCGCGATGTCACTGATGAAAAGCCCGTGTATCTCTGTGATAAGTGCGGTTACAGATGCACGCAGATTCAGTGGTTGTGTCCCGGTTGTGAAAACTGGAATTCCGTTAAAGTTATCATAGGTGCTGAAGGTGAGTGACCATCAAAAAGTTATCGTCGCGCTTGACAAGCCCGATGCGGATTCCGCACTTGCACTGGCGGCATCACTCGACCCTGATTATTGCAGGGTTAAAGTGGGTAAGGAGCTTTTCACCAGTGCCGGCCCCGCTGTTGTAGAAGCGCTGCATAAGCAAAATTTTGATGTCTTTCTTGATCTTAAATTTCACGATATACCAAACACGGTAGCCGGTGCCGTCAAAGCCGCCGCCGCTCTCAATGTGTGGATGGTCAACGTACACGCAAGCGGGGGTGAACGTATGATGGCAGCAGCCCGCGAAGCGATTGAAAGCACACAGGGAAGATCACCTTTGTTGATTGCGGTCACGGTGCTCACCAGTATGGATGGTCCGGAGTTGCAATCAACCGGAATTGAAAGGCCCGTTAATGAACAGGTTAATCTGCTCGCAACACTCGCATCGAATGCCGGTTGTGATGGCGTTGTCTGTTCTGCACAGGAGGCACGGCATCTTCGAGAGAACCATCCGTCTTTGTTGAAAATCACACCCGGTATACGTCTGGCTGGTGATGATGCGTCGGATCAACGGCGGGTAATGACACCGGTCAAGGCAATCGAGAGTGGTGCGGATTATCTGGTCATTGGCCGATCAGTCACTGGTGCTTCAGATCCGGTGGCTACTTTAAAAAGCATCACAAAAAATTTGAGTAACGCGGATTTTAAAACTTCCGAGCCAATATAAGAATACTTATGTCAGATAAACTCTTCATCTCTGCACAGTCGTTACTTGAAGACTCATGGCGACTTGCTGCAAACATACTGAAAGATGGCTTTCATCCGAATTTTATCGTTGGGGTCTGGCGCGGCGGCACACCGGTTGGGATTGCCGTACAGGAGATGCTCGATTTTTACGGTATTCACACTGATCATATTTCGATTCGTACTTCGTCTTACAGTGGCAAGACCAGACTAGAGGCACCGGTTCGGGTGCACGGTCTCGATTATCTTATAAATAATATTAATGCAGATGATTCACTTTTGATTGTTGATGACGTATACGATACCGGTCTAAGTGTTCAGGGGGTCATCAATACCTTAACTGCTAAAGCGCGTAGAAATACACCAACAGAAATTCGTATTGCAACACCTTATTTTAAACCTGCAAAAAATAGAACATCACTGACACCGCACTACTATATCCATGAAACCGACAGCTGGCTGGTGTTTCCGCATGAGATTGACGGCTTGACTCGCGCCGAAGTAATAGAGTACAAGCCTGGCTTGCTGCCGTTTGTGGAAGATATAGATGCGTTTTATGAAAGTAAGAAAAAAATATAACACCACATCCTCAATTGTTCATAAGATGCCGTCTGTTCTGTGGATATAAATAAAGTTAAGTTAGCAGTGTAATTGCAAAGAGTCGGAATAACGCAATGATAGATCTTCGAAGCGATACAGTGACCACGCCTACTCAGAGCATGAAAAAAGCCATGGCAACCGCTAAAGTCGGTGATGATGTCTATGGCGATGACCCGACTGTTATTGAACTTGAAACGCTGGCCGCGAATAAGCTTGGTTTTGAGGCGGCTCTGTTCGCACCCAGTGGCACACAGACTAATCTAATTGCCCTGCTTACGCACTGCCAGCGAGGTGATGAGTATATTGTCGGTCAGCAGGCGCACACCTATAAATACGAAGCGGGCGGGGCAGCGGTGCTTGGCAGTATTCAGCCTCAGCCTCTCGATGCACGTGAAGATGGTACACTGGCGCTTGAGAGCATAGAGGCTGTGATCAAGCCGGATGATCCGCACTTTGCACGTACCCGTTTGCTGGCTGTTGAAAACACGTTTCATGGCCGCGCCCTCCCCATGGAGTACTTCCCGGCGGCTCGGGAACTGGTGGATTCCAAAGGCTTGATCCTGCATCTGGATGGCGCTCGTATTTTCAATGCGGCAGTTTTTCACGACGTAGATGTAAAAAAGATCAGTCACTATTTTGATTCTGTGTCTGTCTGTTTATCGAAGGGACTGTGTGCACCGGTCGGATCGGTACTTTGTGGCGGTGCTGACTTTATTCACCAGGCCAGGCGCTGGCGTAAAATGCTCGGCGGTGGAATGCGTCAGGCCGGATACATCGCTGCTGCCGGTGTTGTTGCTCTGAATGAAAATATTGATAGGCTGCAGTTTGATCATGATCACGCAAGGGCATTGTTTGAGGGTTTGCGAGACATCGAAGAACTTCACATGACCGAAGACAGCGTGCAGACCAATATGGTTTTTTTGCCCTCTGGGCAGCGTGTAGCAGTTGAGCTTGCAGCCTATTTGAAGTCAAAAAAAATAAATATCAGTAGCGGTGAGACAGTCAGACTGGTGTTGCACAAGGATGTCAGCATCGATGATGTGATAAAAGTGACCAGTGAATGTAAAAAGTTTTTTAGTAAGTGATTGCGTAGCTGGTTGGGTATCACGACCATTGTTAGCGGAGTAGAGTAATGCACATTTCCTGTGACTGTGGCGGCTTCAAGGCTGAATTAACGGCTTTTCCAAAAAACACACCCGGTCGTCTTGCATGCTATTGTAAAGATTGTCAGGCGTTTGCTAACAGACTCGGCCGATCAGACGTTCTCGATGAATATGGCGGCACTGAAGTCGTTCCTGCCTACCCGAGTGAACTGCGAATTCTTCAGGGCAAAGAGTCGCTTAAATGTTACCGTCTCACACCTAAAGGGCTCTACCGCTGGACCGCGGACTGTTGTAACTCACCGTTGATAAACACCAGACCCGGTTTCCCGTGGCTGGGAATACTGCATACCGCGTATAAGAATTCTGATCCTCAGTCGTTGGAAGGTTTTGGAGAAATCAGGTGCAGAATTTTTGGCAGAGATGCCGTTGGTGATCCACCTTTTAAGATTTCAGAGAAACTCGGACTCAAAGCACTATTGACTGTCCTGCCGTTTGTTATTAAAGGTAAGTTATTTAAGAAGAGTGAGGGTCTGGAATTGTTTGAATCTGACGGACGTACTCCGATATCGGAGCCAGAGTTATTATCAGAACGTTAGTATTTTACTATTTGAGTTATTCCGTTTATGGCTTCATTAGATTTCGGCAGTGAGTTCTACATTGGTCGGCAGGTTGACCCAAAAAGTGGCGAAACCATTGCAGAGCCACAGACCTATGATCCCGATGATCTGACCACCCATGCTGTGGTGGTCGGTATGACAGGCTCCGGCAAGACCGGTTTGTGTCTCGATATTATGGAAGAGGCGGCACTTAAAAAACTGCCGGCAATTCTTATTGACCCCAAAGGTGATATTACGAATCTGTTGTTGCACTTTCCGGAGTTACTGCCGGAAGACTTTCAGCCGTGGATTAACGCATCCGATGCAAAGCGTGAAGGCAAAACTGTTGAGCAATCCGCGGCCGACACTGCAGCTATGTGGAAGGAAGGTCTGCAAGGCTGGGGTATAGAGTCAGATCGGATACAGCAACTCAAAGATTCTGTTGATCGTGCGATCTACACACCCGGGTCAACCTCCGGTAAGCCAATAAGCATACTGGCATCTTTAAAAGCACCCGATGCAAACTGGGAATCGCAGCGCGAAGTCCTGCTGGAGCAGATAGAAGGGACTGTGACTGCCATACTGGGCCTGATCGGTCTTGATGATGTTGATCCCATCAGTGATCCCGAGCATATCCTGTTATCGAAAATCATCGCAGACTCCTGGGCTGCGGGTAGTGATGTCGATATGGGTGAGCTGATTATGCAAACCCAGAATCCGCCGTTTGACAAGCTTGGCTTTTTTAGTGTCGATCAGTTTTTTCCAAAGAAAAAGCGCATGGCACTGGCGATGAAGCTCAACAGCATAATTGCGGCGCCGTCTTTTCAGCCATGGATAACAGGCGAGCCACTTGATATTCAATCTCTGCTTTATACAGATGACGGCAAACCAAAACACAGTATTTTTTATATAGCGCATTTAAGTGAAACAGAGCGCATGTTTATTGTCACGCTTTTGTATTCCGCCATAGAGACATGGATGCGCTCACAGTCCGGTAGTACCAGCTTGCGCGCACTTGTCTACTTTGATGAGGTATTCGGCTACCTGCCGCCAACCGCTAATCCACCCTCTAAAAAACCCATGTTGCGCATGTTTAAGCAGGCACGGGCTTTTGGTGTCGGTATGGTGGTGGCAACGCAGAATCCGGTAGATATTGACTACAAAGGTCTGTCAAATGCAGGTACCTGGCTGGTTGGCAGACTGCAAACCGAGCGCGACAAAGAACGTTTGCTGGACGGGCTGCAAGGCGCGAGTGGCGGCAACTTTGATCGAAGCACATCAGACAAGATGTTATCCGGTCTGGGTAAGCGTGAGTTTCTGATTAATAACGTACACGACCGCAATGGCCCGTCGCTGTTTCAGACGCGTTGGGCAATGAACTATATGGCAGGTCCGATGACCCGCAGGCAGATTGCGGGTTTGAATAAACTGGCCGGTGTGGTTAGTGGTGCTGCCAAACCTGCTGCTAATGTCCCGGATGTAGAAGCACAAAGCAAAGCCTCACAGAAATCCAAAAAATTAAAAGGCCAGAGAGTAGTATCCGAGTCTACAGCGAAGCCTGCAACTGTTACCTCAAAAGCTGATAAGGCACTGGCCAAATACACCCAGACAAGGCAGTCGCCCGCCCGCGGGCTTGATGAGTTTTTTCAGCCACCAAGATACAGATTTCAACGCGCTGTGCAGCATGGCAATAGCTCAGCATCAAATAGTGATGCTGCAAAGATTGGACTGGTCTATCAGCCGGCTCTTTTACTTCAGGTGGATGTTTTATACACCAACAGGAAAGGCAGTTATAGCGAACGGAGACGCTATGCCGCGATGATATCCAGGCCTTCAAAAAGAGTCTCAATTGATTTTACACGCTACGCGGTAGAAGCTGTTAACCCGGATGATCTGGATCTCGAGCCTGAGGCAGACGCATATTATGCGGCACTGGATGAAATCTATCTGAGTTCAAGAAGTATTAAACCTGTTTCGCGAAAGTATATTGATCATATTTATCGTGAAGCTGTGATGCCTTTATTTTTTAATCCTGTTTTGAAAATGACATCAGATCCAAACGAGTCAGAACAGCACTTTCTGGCGCGCTGTTATGATGCGGCAGAAGAAAAAGAAGAGCTTGAAATAGAAAAGATACAATCGCGTTTCGATAAAAAGCTCGATCGACTGCATACAAAGTTGCGCCGGGAAGAGCGAGATCTTGATGAAGACCAGGCCACACTGGCGGCTTTGAAAATGGAAACTATGGTCAGTTACAGCAAGACACTTGCGAACTTCGCCGGTGGATTGTTCGGCCGTCGCCGCCGCTCTACGTTGAGTTCCAGCCTGACCAAGCGCCGGCAAAAACAAAATGCTGAAGCAGATGTGCGCGAGTCAATAGAAGAGCTTGATGCCTTACGCGAGCAGCTTGATGAATTAAAGTCTGAGCATGAAAGCGATATGCTCGATATAGATCGCAAGTGGAAAAAGCATGCCGCCGAGATTGAAGTGAATAACGTGTCACCGTTAAAAAAGAATATTGAACTCGAAGTTTTTGGTGTCTTGTGGCAACCGCATTGGCTGGCAAGAATTGATGGCAGGGTTAAATTGTTGCCTGCCGGCTGATTCATTTGTAGTTGCCAGTGAAGTGTTTATTTATATACATGTCATTCGTATAACTCCAGACTTAATATAATAGTCAGTGTCAGAACATATCGAGATATGAACTTTCAGCAATTGGCCGGGCAGCCGATGGACAGATTTGGATACAGAGCCGGGCTGTTCTCGGCGCGGTCGTTTGTTGTTTACTGAAGAGCTTGAAAAACGGTATAACCTGAGTTATACTATGAGCATGAAGACAGCTATCTCAATTCCCGACAAAGTATTCGAAGCTGCTGAGAAAGCAGCGAAACGATTAGGTGTATCGCGGAGTGAGTTATATGTGAACGCGATTCAGGAATACCTTGCTCAGCATTCGGATGAACATGTCACAGAAGAGCTCAACAACATATACTCGAGCTCGAAGGTTGACGGCCAATTGGATTCAGTCCTGCGAAAGATGCAATCCAGTTCACTCAACGGGAACGAATGGTAGTGAACCGGGGAGAAGTATGGTGGGCTGAGATTGATGATCCTGTAGGCTCTGAACCCGGCTACCGTCGCCCAGTGGTTATTGTTCAATCCAATTCGTTCAATCGCAGCCAGATTCGCACCGTGGTAGTTGCGGCTATTACATCAAATGTGTTCCTTGCGGGCGCGCCTGGTAACGTTCGATTAAGTCCAAAAGCTTGTGGATTGGATAAGGAGTCTGTCGTGAATGTGTCTCAGGTGATTACACTGGATAAGTCATTTCTAACAGAGAAGGCCGGAAAGTTGAGTAAAAAAATACAGCAAAACATCGATGATGGTTTGCGGTTGGTTCTTGGATTGTAAGTACATCGCATAGTAAACGTTAGCGTGCATTACGCTATCGCTTTCCATTAGAATAAACTGTCATCAAATAGTTTATTAATCATCGTAAGGAGATTAACACATGGCAAAGGCTTATTGGGTCAGCGTATACCGGGAAGTTCACGATGCGGACAAACTCGCTGCATACGCCGGGTTAGCGGTACCGGCTGTTGAAGCGGCTGGTGGAAGATTCATTGCTCGAGGTGTAGCGGCGCATGCCTATGAGGCTGGCATTAAGGAACGTACAGTGCTGGTGGAGTTTGACTCGCTCGAAAGTGCTGTTGCCTGTCACGACAGCCCCGCTTACAAAAAGGCACTTGATGCGCTTGAAGGCGGTGTAACGCGGGATTTACGGATAGTTGAAGGCGTTTGATCCAGCCAGTACTCAGCGTGAAAAAGGCAACACCGGCTAATCATCTGTAACCACAGTGATGTCGCCGGCGTTGCCTGATCACGCGTCAGGCTTCATGCCGATCTATTTAAGATCGAGTATAAAATCTACCAGTGTCTCAATGGCTTCATCACTTGCCAGTGGAGAATTAGCAGGCATTGGTATGCCACCGGTCTGATCTACCCAGTTGCCGGAACCACCGTTCTTCACTGCTTCGATAAGTTGCGCACGGGCAGCGGGATCGTTGCGGTAGCGGTCCGCTATATCAGCCCAGGCGGGACCTACCAGCTGAGTGTCTATGGCATGACATCCGGTGCAGCCGTTCTGCGCGGCGAGCTCCGGCATTACCGGTGCAGTTGACGCGCTGGCGGAGTCTGTGCCCGCAGTAGTATTGGCATCGGTAGCACTGGCTTCGCTGGCGGGCAAGTCGTGGTAGTCGATCAGGTATTGAGTGATAGCGTCGAGTTCTTCGGCTGAAGCAATTAAGCCATTGGCAATCATTCGGGTGATTAACATCGATACTTCGGTGTCAGAGGCAAACTCTTTTTGTAATGCCAGTTCCTGAGTATGGCATTGCGAGCATTTGACGTTAAATGTTTCTTCCGCGGCTGCAGCATCGTAAGCGATGTTTGACGACGCGCCAGCGCCAATTGCCGCAGAAGTTTTGGACGCGCTGTCCAGTTGCTTGCGGCGTTCCATGATTGAATTTTGTAGTGTCGGTGTTATCGCAACCAGGTAGGCTGTGATTTGCCAGCGTTCCAGATTGGTGAATTCAGAGAAGACTTCGCCGCGATTAGCCATCCGTTCAACGGTGTCGCGCCAGTTTTTCGGGGTTCTGGGTTTGGACAAAATGGTGCGTAAGTCGTGGCACAGCACGCACTTTGTGCGTAAAAGGCTTCGGCCTTCGAGCAAACCGTCAACCGAGGCCAGATCCGGCAGGAGATCGAGGTCTTCGAGTCCGGCGGGGGGCAATTGATCACGCACCCGCTGCAACCGTTCTTCGCTAAAGCCCTCGCCATTCATGGCCCTGTTTGCCAACACGGTCTCGCGCCACACTGATGGAAGTGCCAGGCCCATCAGTAGTATGGTAAGTATAAAAAGTGTGGTTCCCAGAGGCGGGGCGAGAGTGGATTCCAGGTGCTTGAAAAAACGCACAACCGCTATTTTCGCAATCAGCAGAGCGCCGATACTATAGCCAAGCACCAGGTGGAAGACAGTTCTGGCGGGTAACTCTATCTGGTAGGTCCACATGCGCGGGACCATGTGATACATCATATAGAGGTAGATCAGTACAAATGCCCAGCCCATATAGCGGTGCAGAGCCATTGCCCATGGAGGTGCTGAGCTACGATGCTTTTTGGCATTGAACGGGTAGCCCCATAAATGGTACATCAGCATCGTGGCGCAGAACGCAAGCGTTACAAACATCACGGCCAAAAAGACGTTTACTACTGTTGCCATGGAAGTCTCTGTGGGTTCATGGAAATCACACTGGTTAAATTTGCAGTTAAATTTTCCGGGGCAATTTATTCAGGTTGATAATCGATGCTTGATACCAGCCCTTACTTTAGCAAAAAGTAAGGGTGGTAAAAGCCAGTGCATACGTTTAACTCTTAACTCTCTAAGCGGAGTTTTTCTTGAAACTGTATAAACTTTACAGCATCAGCAGCTTCAAGACGACCAATGGGTCCGCTGCTGTAGGTGGCTGATAACACAGTACCTTCATTGTTGAGAATAAAGTCAGAAGGCTGTATCAGCCCGCGTCTGTCTTCCCACCAGGAACCCAGTGTACCCGATTGCTCATTGCTGACGCCGTATGCCACTGGAAATGGCATATCTGCGGCGATCTCTGTTGAGTTTTCGAGATTATCTGTGCTTGCAGCAACTATCGTTGTATTGAGGTTTTGAAGTTCTGAATAGTGTTCACTGAAACCGCCCAACTGACGGAGACAATAAGGTCAGAACTTACCTCTGAAGAAAAGTACGATTTGATAACTGCCCGCTTCAAGTTTTACCGGTACGGCGTGTTGTGTACCGTCTGTCAGGGTCAGTGACATGCCGGGAAAAGCAGCGCCGGTATTAAGTTTTTCTGTCATGGTTGGTGCTTCCTTTTTTCAAGGTGCCTAATATACACAGTTTCAGAGACACGCAGAACCGGTAGCGAAAAAATTCCGCAGCAATAATGACTGATCTTTTCCGAAAACCGGTTGTTTTGGCGGATCGGCGGAGCCTGTTGCGCTTACCTTATGTGTGGATGCGCCGGGCGACTTTGATCACCCCTGTCAGGTCGGCAGGCAGTTTGTGTGGATGAATTTGCTCGTTCTTACGAGTCAGTTAGCCTGCATTATTCATGAGGATTCGGCACCCAGAGTCATTATCGCTAAACAG
>CAZKAQ010000065.1:0-20702 GCA_964550655.1 uncultured Granulosicoccaceae bacterium | reverse complement strand
TTTATAGGCAGAAACTAAAATTAGTCGGTCGCCTTGTGAATAATGCAGGCTAGGCGTAAAGTTCTGTCGTCTTAACATGGGAATTATTGAGTGCTGAGTTCCCGATCATTTAAGCGTTTGCTACTCGATGTACGTCGCACCTTAAAACTTGCGATCCCGTTAATGCTGGTGCAGCTGTTGACGATGGGCAACGGTCTGGTCGATGCATTGATTGCCGGCAGGCTGGGTCCGATGGAACTTGCGGCTGGCGGTATCGGCACCGGGCTTTGGTTTTTTGCATCGTTATCCTGCATCGGGTTGATGAGTGGTATCTCACCGACATTGTCCCGACTGATTGGTCAGCATCGGCGTGCATTTGTTGGATCTGTTTTTACTCAGGGGTTATGGATAAGTGTCACAACCGGAGTGGTTGCAATGCTTAGTGCCTGGCTAATAATTGCAACGCTTGATCGTTGGGCGCTTGATCCTGAGTTAGTACCGCTTATAAAAGATTATCTATTGCCTGCAAGCTTAAGTTTGCCCGCCGTCGCAGTGGTGTTGGCTTGTCGTAACGCTTGCGAGGCAACCGGTTATACTCGTGGTATTGTCCTGATTCAGCTGTTGGGCCTGTTGGTAAACATTCTTGCTGATCTTGCATTCGGACTGGGCTGGTTTGGATTTCCAAAACTCGGCTTGCAGGGTATTGGAATCGCCACAGTGCTGGTGTTTTATACAATGGCTACAGCATCTATACTCTATTTGAGAGGAAATCAGTTCTCGCGATATCAATTTTTATCAAAATATGAAAATCCGCGATGGTCAGATATAAAGCCGTTGCTGATTTTGTCAGCACCTATTTATTTAGCCTTGTTGTTCGAGGCAGGTTTGTTTACAGCCACAGCGATACAGATGGGGATGCTCGGCACGCTTGAAGCTGGTGCGCATAACATAGCGGTTAGTATATCAGCGGCTTGTTATATGTTTCCGCTCGGTTTGTCATTCGCATTGACCGCAAGAGCAGGGCGAGTCTACGGCGCAGGATATTATGAGTCCTTAAAATTGAGAGTTGCCAGCGGCATGCTGATCACTGTGATACTGGCTTTGATTGCGGTGACGTTGTTGATTTTATTGCGCAATAAACTGCCCGGACTTTACACAACCGATGTTCAGGTCAGAGAAATGGCTTCAGGTCTGGTAGTGCTGGCAGCAGTGTTTCAGCTTTCTGACGGGTTACAGGTGACTTTACTCGGACTGCTACGTGGAATAAATGACACCCGTATACCGATGCTGATCAATGCGTTTGCATACTGGGCAATTGCGTTTGCTGCAGGCTACTATGCGGCCCATCATCTGGGGTGGGGAGCCAGGGGCCTGTGGGGAGGATTGATTCTTGGTCTGACGTCTGCAGCTATACTTTTAAGCTGGCGGTTGCGGATACGAATGAAACAGGTTGCAGCCGGAGCTTAACATCGAGTATAACTTGCGCATAAAAAAAGGCGCAGGTATTAAACATGCGCCTTTGATCGAACAAACTACGATGAATAATTAACCGAACTGGTTCATCGTATTGTCTTTGCCGGAGGCTTTCAGTGCCTGATTACCAGAGAAGTACTCTTTGTGATCATCACCGATGTTTGAGCCGGCCATATCCTGGTGCTTCGCACACGCAAGACCATTGCGAATCTCCTGGCGTTGTACGTTAAATACGTAAGCCAGCATTCCTTCGTCTCCAAAGTAGCCTTTAGACAGCGTATCAGTAGACAGCGCTGCGGTGTGATAAGTCGGCAAGGTGATCAGGTGATGGAAGATGCCGGCACCTTTGGCAGCATCTGCCTGGAAGGTACGAATCTTTTCATCTGCTTCTTTGCTGAGTTCCGTGTTGTCGTAATCGACGCTCATCAGATCATCGCGATTGTAGGCAGAAACGTCTTTACCCTCTTCTGACCATGCATCAAAAATCTGTTGGCGAAAATTAAGCGTCCAGTTAAATGACGGGCTGTTGTTATAAACCAGCTTGGCATTCGGGATAACGTCACGAATACGGTCAACCATGCCTGCTATCTGACCGACGTGAGGTTTCTCTGTTTCAATCCACAGAAGGTCGGCACCATTTTGAAGTGCAGTGATGCAATCAAGTACAACACGATCTTCACCCGTACCCGGCTTGAACTGAAAAAGTCCGTTAGGCATGCGCGCTGTTTTAATCATCTTGCCTTCGCGCTGAATTACTATATCACCAGAACCTAAAGTAGAAACGTCAGATACTTCTTCACCTTCAATAAAAGAGATGTACTGGTCGGCGATGTCACCAGGTGAATGAGATACCGGGATCTTCTGCGTCAGGCCTGCGCCAAGAGAGTCAGTGCGTGCAACGATAACGCCGTCATCAACACCGAGTTCAAGAAATGCATAACGCAAAGCGTTTATTTTGGCGAGGAAATCTTCATGAGGAACGGTCACTTTGCCATCCTGGTGACCACATTGCTTAACGTCAGAAACCTGATTTTCAATTTGCAGGCAGCATGCACCGGCTTCTATGAGTTTCTTTGCCAGCAGGTAGGTTGCTTCTTCGTTGCCAAAGCCGGCATCGATGTCTGCAATGATTGGAACTACATGAGTTTCAAAGTTATCAATCTTGTCGGTGATAGATTTGACTTTGACTTCATTACCTTCAGCTTTGGCGTCATCGAGATCGGTAAACAGGTGGCGCAACTCGCGAGCATCAGCCTGCTTTAGAAAAGTATAGAGTTCTTCGATCAGCGCCGGTACTGAGGTTTTTTCGTGCATTGACTGATCCGGCAACGGTCCAAACTCGGAACGGAGTGCGGCGACCATCCAACCCGAAAGATACAGATAGCGTCCACGGGTTTCCTGGAAGTGCTTTTTAATCGAGATCATCTTTTGCTGAGCGATAAAACCATGCCACACACCCAGAGATTGAGTATATTTAGAAGAATCGGCATCGTAGGCTGCCATGTCTTCACGCATGATCTTCGCAGTGTGACGGGCGATGTCTAAACCTGTGTGAAAGCGATTTTGTAGCTTCATTCTAGCTACATACTCAGCGTCAATTGCTTTCCATGAATCGCCTGCTGCGGCAATTGTGTTTGCACTGTTTTTTATTTCATCAGAGTATGAATTCACAAGAAACCTCTTGGTGTATTAAGTGTTATCCGGCTTAACGACGGGTTTTGTAAAAATTCGCTTGCAGATGCGATCAAAATTTAGAGTGACCTTACTTGCGTCAGGTCATATCCGTGACTATGCATTGTGTCTATGGTCGCTGCTGCAGGGCTTGAGATATACTCAGAACCGGAACCAGTACTATTTTGCCGTATTGCAGAATTTGTGTGTGTATCGGCAAAATCTGAAAAAACCTTTACGGTCATTTTTGTGTCGGCGGCATCCGGGTTCGGATTCATACTGTGAAGCAGTTGCTCCAGTTCTGTGAAGAACGTATCGTAGCTTTTGATATCATCGGCAGCGAAGTACAGATTTACCAGTGCGCTGTTGTTGCAAAACACCGCCTGGATTATCGCTGCCATGCTGGCATCGACGATAGCGTCGGGTACTGGTGTGCCGCGCTGATCAATTACTAACGTACACTGATTGCTTGTACCGGAAGTTGTGATTGCGCGGTTGCAGTTTTTAATTATTATTTGTTCGCCGCTGCAGTCTGAAAATACTCTATCGTGATGACAGGCAGCAATAGCAAACCAGTTTTTGTAGGCATTGCATTTTTCGGAAGCTGTGCCAGCTTCAAAGTCAAACATAGCCTGTTGAGTGGTTTGCAGCTGAACATCGTCGATACTGGCCAGATCTCTGGAGCCGTTGTTGCCGTTGCAGTCGAATAAAATTTCGGTGTGAGTGCCGTTGTGCTCAAGCAGGATGCTGTCGGGCGAGTCTGACGGGCCGTTCCTGGCGACAAACTGTTTCGGGCTTTGAAGGCCGGTCGTGGTGCCATCTGCGAGAATAACCAGCAGATTCTGAAAGTAAGCCATGTAGCTGACCGCGTCACGGTGTGAGCCTTCAGATAGCGGGAAAGTTTTATCCAGAAAGTCTTTAGCGCAGCGCACAACGCGTTCGTATCTTGCCATGTTGATACTGTTTCCGGGTTTTAGTCCGGTGCTATGCGGTATGGCGCTTTCGTGGTAGAGCGCATCATATAAACTACCCCAGCTGGTATTCAGCGGTTTTGAACAGACTCGAACCGGAATGGTTGTATCGGCGCTGTTATGCGCTGGTGTGGCGGCGCAGGTTGAATTGACGGAAGTCGTAGTATTCAACAGTGACGCAAACGAATCCCAGAATCCGGCGGCGTCCATGGACGTTGCAGGAATGACGGAAGTATTGACGAAGTCTAAAAATTCCGCATCGACGGACAGTCCGCTTTGCTGCGTGAAACTGTTGTTTGTCATAACACTCTCCAAGTCGGTTCGTATAGCGAAAGTCCGGTAAATTGCGACCAGCCGTGGATCCGGTGATCGGAAACTAACGTTGTAACGGATGGTGGACAGTATAGAAATATCATAATATAATTTCACAATAGAAATTACACAATGTAAATTTTACAAATGGACAGTCCAAAAAGGTTGTTAAGGAACGCACATTTTCTGGGTGTAAAAATCAGAAAACTCCGAAAAAATAACAAGTTAACAATGGAGGATTTATCTGCGCGGTGTATCAAAATTGATCCAGAGGCGGCACCGTCGGTTTCCTATATTTCAATGATTGAACGTGGAAAACGGACACCTGGCAAGGCTATGCTGGGAGTTATTGCGTCGGTTTTTCAGAAAGATCCGGAATGGTTTCTTGATGACATGCCGGTCGATGACGGTCTGGTGCCGGACAAAGGCACACGTGGCGGGATCACCGGTATGGCACTGGAACCCGGGTTTCTCTTCTCCGGTGAGATACTTCAGATTGCGATCCCGGAAATGTTGTCGCAGACCGGTACCAGCGGGCGCCAGTTTGCTCATCTTTTGATTCGCGCGCATCAGGAAACGCATCAGAATCAGTTTCCCGATCTCGAGCGTGCAGCGGAAGGTATCGGTCACAAGCAGATGCCGCTTTCCCTGCAGGCTCTGGAGGAGATAACAGCCACAGTGGGTTTAAAGATCAAGTGGTTTGATGATCTGTCGAACGATAAGCTGGCGGAACTGGGGGTGGGCAGCGCTGACCTGGTCCGCTCATTTTTTGAAGCTCCCGACAAAATATATTTGAATAAAGCGCTTGAAGCACAGCCGGTCAGAAAGAAATACGATCTGGCAGTTTATATTGGCCATAAGGTTTTGCATGATGGTGATGGTGTCAAGAGTGCGATGCTTACCGGCAGGCACTATGTCAGTGGTGTTCGTGAGGCCACTACCAACATCAACCTGACGAGCGCGGTTGATGCAAAAGATATCATGCTTGCCTGGCGTGACTTTGAGTGCAGCTTTTTTGCAGCGGCTCTGTTGTGTCCCAAGGTGCCGTTTCGACGATTACTCGAACGTAACGGCTATGAAGTTAACAGTGGTTCACTGGTTGATGTATCGCATTCAATTGCCATGCGAAGAATGACTTCGGTATCACCTTATCCACACTGGCACTATTTTGATGCCTATCCACCCGGTCGATTAAATGCGGTTTATCGTGGTAATGGCATACCGCTGCCGTGGGGCAATATGCGAATGGTGCAGGATCCATGTCAGCACTGGGCAGTGTTTAGAAACCTTAATAAACAACCCGGTGGTTCCTCTGCACAGATATCGCTGCTCGATGTGGGTGGGGAGTCGCGAATCTACGCCTGCGAATCGGTAGCAGTAAAAGATCTGGCCGGTACTAACCAGGTGCTTTGTGCAGGTGTTGATATGAATCCGGCCATTGCAGCACAAGGACAGGATCCACTATCACTGGCCGCTGATCTCAAGAGTGCGTGTGGTGGTAATGGTGGCTCTGCTGCTATTCCCGAGTCTATTAAAAAAGAACTTTTGCGAACCGCAAAAATATTGAATATTGCGTGGGTCGAGCGTGGCATCGACCATGATGCGCGTGTTATCTGTCCGCGTAGCAGTGCATGCCCAAGACACCCAGGCTGCCAGACCTGAGAGAGCAAATATAAGCAGCTCAGGCTGCTTTGCAGTCATCTTCCGGTTCGTCACCGAAAGCGGTTGAACAAACATAGCAATTGCGGCCACTGTTTTTTGCTTTGTACAGAGCTTTGTCAGCTGCAGAGATTAATTCTTTGGGATCTATTGCACCGCACTTGGAGGAAGCGCCAGCGACTCCGAGGCTGAGTGTCAGGTTGACCTCTACGCCAGTCTTGATGTTAAAAACAGATTGTTCTATTGCGGTGCGTGCTCGCTCGGCAAATATCACTGCATTTGCCGGTTCAGTCTGAGGTAGTACAACGCCAAATTCTTCACCGCCATAGCGAGCGACTATGTCTGAATTACGTGCACAACTGCTTATGATGTCAGCAATTGCTTTTAAAGCCTGATCACCAGCGTCATGGCCGTAGGTATCGTTTATCTCTTTAAAATTATCGATGTCCAGCATAACCAGTGATATAGCAAGGTTATATCTGTTGCGCCGAGCCAGCTCACGGTTAACAACCTGATCAAAGTACCGGCGGTTAAACAGCAGGGTGAGTGAGTCGGTAGATGCCATTTTCCTTAACTTATGATTGACTTCTACCAGCGCGCGATTTGCGTCTGACAGCTTGGCGTGACTACTGGCAAGCTCTTTAACTAGCTTTGCATTTTCTTTTACCAGTCTGGCACTTGAGCAGGCGTGATCTATTGTATTGACAAGATCTGCGTGATTGTCGAGAGGCTTCTGCATGTAGTCATAAGCGCCGTTTTGAAGCGCTTGCAGAACGGTCTCGTAGCTGTCAAATCCCGTCATGACAATAATGTTGAGGTCTTTGTCCATCAACTTGAGGTGTCTCATCAACTCGAAGCCATCCATACCACCCATGCGGATGTCGGTGAGTACGACATCTACCGGACTAACCGAATATATGTCCAGGGCTTCTTCACCACTGAGTGCTCCAAGCGCGTTGTAACCCGCTTGTGTGAGAATATCGGTGATGACGGTGACGATAGTTTCTTCGTCGTCGACAACCAGAATGTGACCTTTGTCTAATGCTCTACCCATTAGTGAAATGCTGCTCTTTACGTCTGCTTATGACGGCTATCGACACCACGGGTAATTACTTACATGCCAGCATGAGTTTTTGCGCTAAATACTGGGGGAACTGTGATGCCATTCACGCAATCTCAGGATTCATAAGTAAAACGATTTAGATTCCGGGTTAGTGGCCCACCGATGCTTTCGGTTGATACTGGCCGCCCGGTTTACGGTCAAAAGTTTCATCCACCATCGGGTGTCTGATCGGGTCGCTGCTGTCGTCAGGTAACAGATTTTGTTCTGATACATAGGCGACATAAACCGTTTCTTCGTTTTCCGCGTAGAGGTGGTAAAACGGCTGGTCTTTGTGAGGTCTTACGTCTCCTGGAATCGATTCATACCATTCATCGGTGTTGGCAAAAACGGGATCGACGTCGAAAATGACACCTCTGAATGGATACACTCGATGCTTGACCAGTTGACCGATCGAAAATCGCGCGGAACGTATCATCACTGCATCCTTTGAAAGTTCTGGTATCTTACAGCGCTAGTTTAACAAAGCAGCTGATTAAATTGGCGACGAAAATAATCCTAGATTGTGATCCCGGCCACGACGACGCGGTAGCCATACTTCTGGCTCTGGCAGCACCGGAGCAGGTCAGCCTGAGCGGTTTAACCGTGGTCGGCGGTAACGTGCCATTGCAACGGACGGTCGATAACGCGCTGCGCGTTCTAATGCTGGCAGGTCGTGAAGATGTGCCAGTGTTTGCCGGATGCCCGCGGCCGCTGGTGCGGGAGATGGTCACAGCCGAGCATGTGCACGGCGAGTCCGGTCTGGACACCGCAAGTGGCGAGCTACTCGCAGCGCCCCGCGCTGAAGCTCAAAAACAACACGCGGTGAACCATATCATCGACACTGTCAGAGAATCCGCTGCAGGAACTGTGACACTGGTGGCGACCGGCCCGTTGACTAATATCGCCACCGCTCTCGTGATGGCACCTGATATTATTGACCGGCTGCAACAACTAGTCCTCATGGGTGGAGCCTTTCATGAGCCCGGTAATGCCACACCGGCGGCAGAGTTCAACATTTACGTTGACCCGCATGCCGCAAGATCAGTATTTGAGTCGGGTGTGCCGATAGTTGTATTCGGCCTCGATGTCACTCATCAGATGCTTATAACGCCATCAAGATTGTCATCAATACAGCAGCGTGGAGGTCGTACCGGCCAGGTCGTTGCAGATTTTCTGGAATTCTTTAATCAGTATGATATGTCGAAGTATGGCTGGGATGGCGCGCCGTTGCATGATCCATGTACGATTGCCTGGTTAATTGATCCGACTATTTTTGATGGCAGAGAGATGGCCGTAACGATAGATACTTACGACGGACCCAACCTTGGCCGCACAGTTGCCGATTGGTATAAAGTGACTGATGACAAACCGAACGCAACTGTGATTACCACTGGTGACAGCGACAGGTTTTTTGCATTGATTGTCGAGCGACTTGCAACGCTACACTGAAGCAGTTTTTAAAGCGATTATTGGCTTTAATTGTTGTTCGTTTTGTTAGTCCCACTCCGGTGCCCATGGAACGATTGATTTATTAACAATCCGGTGGTTGTAACTTCTCAGTTGATTGATTTTTTCCATCTCATCATCGCTCAACTCAAAGTTAGTAACTTGATAGTTTGCAAGAATATTGTCGGGATTTGTCGACATGGTATTAACTGACACACCTTGCTGCAGAATCCATCGCTGTACTATTTGTCCGGCTGATTTATCGTGTTTTGCGGCAAGATTTTCAAATAATTCATGTTTAAAAACTTCACCTCTGGCAACTGAACAGTACGACGCTAACGGAATACCGGTTTGTTCAGCGGTCGCAAGCAGGATGTCCTGATTCAGCAGTGGATGAAACTCAACCTGGTTGGCGACCAATTGATGATTCGTAATATGCAGTGCATCCTGCATCATTTGCGATGTGTGGTTGGAGAGTCCGATGTGTCGGGTAAGGCCTTCATCTACGGCTTTATTTAACAGAGTGAAAATCAGCTTAAAATCTTCATTTTCAGGTGGCCAGTGAAGCAGAAGCACATCGATGATATCGAGATTGAGGTTTTTTAAGCTCTGTTCAACAGATGGCAGAAATTTATTTTCAACGTAGTTGGCCGGTATGACTTTCGTGGTTATCAGAAAATCACCTCTTGGTATGCCTGAGTTTGCAATACACTCACCGGTTTCGCTCTCGTTTTGATACATCTGTGCCGTATCAATGGCTCTGTAACCGGTCTTTATGGCACAATTCAATGCGTCTTTTAATACCTTGTCTTTTAACGGCCAGGTGCCGAAAGCGCGTTGGAAATTGTTTTCAAAGTAAACTGACATTGAGTAGTTTATCCGTTAACTGGATCTGCATCGCAGCATAACTTAAATGCAGATTAATGTGCGGTCCGGACTTCTGCCGGTGAATTACAGGTGCAACAGATGAAAAAGATTGGACTGCTTGGTGGCATGAGCTGGGAGAGCACAGTTGTCTATTACCAGCAATTAAACCTTATAGCACGCAGGAGACTTGGCGGATTGCATTCTGCGGATCTTTTACTGTGGTCTTTTAACTTTGCTGCAATCGAGCGTTTTCAAACGCAGGGAAACTGGCCTGAATTGACAACATTAATGGTAGATGCTGCACAAAAACTTGAACAGGGTGGGGCGCAATGCCTCCTGATTTGTACTAACACAATGCACAAGATGGCCCCCGAAGTACAGGCGGCAATAGATATTCCGTTGATACACATTGCTGATGCCAGTGCGCAGGCGATCAAAAAAGCAGGATCTGTATCACCGTTATTGCTTGCAACGCGCTACACCATGGAACAGGAATTTTATAAAGGTTACCTGCATCAACACCATAACATAGATGTGGTCATTCCGAAACCAGACCACAGAAAAGTTGTTCATGACATTATCTACGAAGAGCTATGTCGCGGCATTGTACTGCCTGAATCAAAAAACAGGTATCTTGATGTTGTCAGGCAAACAGATGCAGACGGAGTAATATTTGGTTGTACCGAAGTAGGGCTGCTATTGTCGGCAGATGATATTACTGTGCCGGCTTTCGATACCACGTTGCTGCATGCAGAGGCTGCAATCGAATTTGCATTGCAATAGTGGCAGGTTAGCTACCACCTGGTTTTATAAGATCATTTAACCAGGATGTATCGCCCGGCAGTATGTTCTGAACTGCCGGTAGATTCAGAATCCAGCTCAACAGGGCTGCGAGCAGTGCGATTATTGATGCTGCAACAATAGCTGCAAGAAAAATTTTGAATATCAGCCAGACAAGCTGAAAGAACGGAATGTCCATGTCTATGACATTGACAAAACCAACATGATCTTCGCCTTCGTCGTAGTGGGAATCATAATTGGGAGCTATGTGTCTGTTGTCTCGATACCGTTCGTCGTTGTCATAGCGTGCATAGTCCGGGTCGTGTTGCCGGTTTGTATTGCCTGCGTTGTCAGAATTTCTCATTTCGCCCTCTTCACGCCCGTCATTTGTCAGGTAGTTATACGCTGGGCAGTTTAGCACGGCAAACGGGGAAATTGGATAGTCCGGCGACAAAGAAATCGGGCTTTTACCGGGTCAGATTTTAGCCCTTTCTGCTAATCGACAGCACGATCTTGCTTTACTACTTTGAGTCTGCTGGAGCCGAAGTCAGGTTAATCTGATAAAACACATTAACTGCCACCGGGTTTGTATTGGGCGGCGGAGTTTCTGAGCGATGTCAGAGTGTCTTAAGTGGTGTAAAATACTCTGCATCAATCGTTCAGGCAGAGTATCAGGTGTGCGGCAGAAGTCTCTGCCGCACATCCTTTAACGCCGCGAATCTATAGACCACAGCAATTGATGTCTACAACAGTGACTCAGGTGTCTTTACGTTATTAATAACATCGAACAACAAAAGATTGAATCTGCGGCAGGCTATGGCAGCTGTATAGTGCGCCATGCCAAAGCTGTTTTGATTGCATCCTTTATCATTGCTATTGCAGCGTCTGCCGGTATGGTAAATCTGACCAGCAATCCTGATAACCGTGTATTTTTCAGTCAGGACAATCCCGAGTTACAGGCACTGGAGGCACTGGAGAATACCTACTCAAAAACCGACAATGTCTTTATTGCTATGGCGCCTGTGTCCGGCACGTTGGCTGACCCCGACTATTTAGCTGTGGTGCGCGAATTCACAGCAGCAGCCTGGCAGATTCCTTTTTCCAGCCGGGTCGATTCGCTTTCCAATTATCAGCACACACTGGCTGACGGTGATGACTTGCTGGTGACTGATTTAATACCGGAAGACACCGAAATTGATCAGGAGCAAGCTGATAAGGCTATCGAAATAGCATTACAGAAGGAGTTTCTGGTCAACAGACTAATTTCTGCCGATGCGACCGTGTCCGGTATCAATATCACTATCTTAAAGCCTGTGGACAATCGAGACGCAGTCTACGAAATACTGAGCCATGTCAGGGCACTGATAGATGACTTCGAAACACGCTATCCCGATGTAAATTTTTATCTAACCGGTGGTGTACCGTTCGACGTTGCGTTTACGGAATTGCCGAATAATGAAGGTGCTGTACTAATACCGATTATGTTTATACTGATTTTGCTGGTAGTCGGTCTGGCACTGAAAACGGTGTGGGCAACCTGCGGGGTACTATTGTTAATAGTGTTTTCTGTCACTGTTGCACACGGACTGGCTGGTTGGGCGGGCGCGGTACTTAACGCCGGAACCAGTGGTGCACCTATCATTATCCCGACTCTCGCGGTTGCTCATTGTGTTCATTTGCTTGTCACGGTCAGACAGAAAATGGCTCAGGGCTGGCTGCAGAAAGATGCAATTATCGAATCCTTACGAGTCAACAGTGCACCGATATTTATCACCAGCGCCACTACCGCTATAGGATTCCTGACACTAAATTTTTCAGATGCCCCGCCGTTTAGATTACTCGGTAATATTGTCGCGACCGGTGTTATGGCGGGATATATTTTATCGGTCACAATGCTGCCTGCTTTGTTGGCTCTGGTGAAGATAAAACCCGCGGGCAGTGATTCAGTTATGGGTCGTGCTTTGTCTGCTATCGGTCGATTTGTGATTGCTAATAACAAGCTATTGTTATATGTCATGGGTGCGCTGGTATTGGTACTGTCACTCGGTAGTCTGAAGATTAAACTGGATGATAATTTTTTAACCTACTTTAGTGACAAATTTGAGATCAGACGCAGTACTGATTTTGTCGAGAACAGGCTAACCGGACTCAACGCTATTGAATGGTCACTGCCTGCCGCTGAGGATGGTGGCATCAGTGATCCCGAATACCTGCAGCGAGTGGATAACTTTGTCTCGTGGCTCCGGGAACAGCCGCAGGTCACTAACGTGGGTGCCCTCAGTACAACGATCAAAGAACTGAACAAAAGTATGAACGGTGATAACGAGGAATTCCTGGTTATTCCACAATCCCGTGAGCTGGCAGCGCAATATTTGCTGTTGTATGAAATGTCTCTGCCGTACGGTCTCGATTTAAATAACACTATTGATGTCGCCAAAGCGCAAAGTCGTGTAATTGCGTTGTTGCAAAACGCATCGTCAGCGGATCTGCGAGAGCTGAACGCCCGTGCATCAGACTGGTTGAGTGATAATGCTCCGCAACAGTTTGCCAAAGGCAGTGGTCTGTCGATGATTTTCGCCTATATATCGGAACGTAATATTAATTCCATGTTGTTTGGTTCACTGGTAGCGCTGGTGTTGATCTCCTTTATTCTTATCTTTGCTTTGCGTAGTTTAAAAACAGGATTGATCAGTCTGTTACCGAATCTGGTGCCTGCTGCAATGGCACTCGGCTTGTGGGGCTACACAGTTGGTGTGGCAGGTCTGTCGATAGCCGTGGTGGTGGCAGTTACCCTGGGCATCGTCGTTGACGATACCGTGCATTTTTTAAGCAGGTATCTTCGTGCCCGACGCGAACAGGGTTTGCAGCCGAAGCAGGCGCTGCAAGCCACCTTCGAGACTGTCGGTGTGGCACTCTCGATAACTTCAGTTACACTGGTGGCCGGATTTATCGTTTTGTACTGGTCCGGTTTCAAGGTCAATTCCGAGATGGGAATGCTTACCGCAATTACCATCGCATTCGCACTGATTGCAGACTTTTTTCTGTTGCCGCCGGTATTGCTTGCGGTGGATCGTGATGAGTCTGCGTAGTAATATGTGAACTCCGGGTATCACTACAAATATGGCCATTTTAAACTACGACTATGAATGACGAAAAAACCTGTATATCACCGGACTGCACTCCGACCATCAGAACCATGGCCATGCCGGCTGACACCAACTCTTCCGGTGACATCTTCGGTGGCTGGGTTTTATCGCAGATGGATACTGCAGCTGGAATCTGTGCAGGTCAAAGAGCCCAGGGCAGGGTTGTAACGGCTGCAATCGAAGGTATGCATTTTTATCGGCCGGTACATGTGGGTGATATCCTTGGTGTCTACACGGCGCTCACCCGCCTTGGTCGATCATCTATGGATATACTGGTAGAGGCATGGGTCAGACGAAACCGAATCGGTGTTCGTGAAAAAGTTACTGATGCTGTTTTCACATTTGTAGCTGTAGATGCAAATGGCAAGTCGGTGCCAATTCCGCCTAAAGACCAACTTCCGGCCTATGTAAAAGAAAAGTTCGGGGATATTTGATTACTTTTTATTTTTATCCAGCATAGATTTTAAATCTGCAAATGGATTGTGGGTGGTAGTGGCTGCCTGATTCTCGCCATAGGTTATTTGTTCAACAAACCTCTGATGCTCGTTGTCATGGCAGAATACGCATAGCAATTCCCAGTTGCTGCCGTCTTCGGGGTTGTTGTCATGATTGTGATCACGATGATGGACGGTCAGTTCGCGCACATTGCTGTTATCGAATTCTCTCATACAGCGACCACATACCCACGGGTACAGTTTTAGCGCGCGTTGTCTGTAGCCGTCTTCGCGCTTCGCATAGTCCGCCCTTGCCGAGGCGACCAGTTTATCGAGTTTGTCAGGCACTTTCCCCCCGCTCCATAATTCCAGCACCGATATATGTATACCACATAAAGTCAGCAGGGAGAAAACTCCGGTGTCTGTTTTAAGAGGTGGGCGGCCCTAAGCTGTGGTCACGTAACGCAATATCTCAACTACCTGCTCGGGGGTTTGCGCCCAGCCCATTGCTGCGGAATCAACTTCTTTCAACGGGTGGATGATATCGGCGTCGTGCAGTGTGATATAGGGCTTACCCAGAGCCGCCAGTTGTCCGGCGTCAAATGCGGCATTCCACTGTTTATATTTCTCGCCAAACCTGACCACTGCAATATCGCATTTTGAGATCAGGTTTCGGGTGCGTATGCCATTCACCTTGGAGGATTTATGATCACGCCAGAAACCCTCAGTCTCAGCACCCAGAACATCCCCGGCAGCGTCACTGGCTTCATGATCTGTGACGGCAGAACAGAAAGTCACAGGCAGGTTTAGCTTACTGCAACCGTCAGTTATCTGTTGTCGCCAGTCAGTGTGTATTTCGCCAGAGAGATATACGCTCCAGGTCATGATGCTGCTCCAGTCCAGGTAGATTTATACAGTGTAGGTTGCCTTCCAAAAAATTGATAGTACCTGTTCGCGACAACGCATGATCGCGGTTAAACTGAGTATCATCATGTAACCGCAGGTACAGGTAATGAGAAAAGATCCAAAAACACTAAGAAGTTACCGGTGGCTCGGTGAAGATGATCTCAGGTCATCAAGTCATCGTTCGCGGTTTATGCAAATGGGCTACGCAGAGGAAGACTGGCAGGGCCGACCGATGATCGCGATCATCAATACCTGGTCTGATATTAATCAGTGTCATTCACACTTCAAGCACCGTATTGATGACATCAAGCGCGGCGTACTGCAAGCCGGTGGGATGCCACTGGAGCTACCCGCAATCTCTTTGTCTGAACCTGTCGTCAAGCCATCGACCATGTTGTACCGAAACTTTCTGGCGATGGAAACCGAAGAGTTGTTACGTAGCCATCCGATTGATGGTGCGGTGTTGATGGGGGGCTGTGATAAAACCACTCCCGCGCTTTTAATGGGTGCGATCAGTATGGATATTCCGTCGATCTATGTACCGGCAGGACCAATGCTTCGTGGTCACTGGAAAGGCAAAACTCTGGGCTCCGGATCTGATTCATGGAAGTACTGGGATGATTTACGCGCAGGTGAAATTGATCGGCAGGACTGGAATGAAGTGATGGGAGGTATCGCAAGATCATACGGTACTTGTATGACCATGGGGACAGCAGCCACGATGATGTCTATAGCCGACAGCATCGGTATGTGTCTCAATGGCGCAAGCTCTATACCTGCCGCAGATTCAAATCATATACGCATGTGCAGTACTTCAGGCAGGCGTATTGTTGAGATGGTCTGGGATGATCTTAAGCCTTCAGATATCCTTACAGCAGATGCTTATCAGAACGGTGTATCTGCCGCGATGGCCATGGGTTGCTCCACCAATGCCATTATTCATTTAATTGCAATGGCAAGAAGAAGCGGGGTGGATTTAAGCCTTGCCGATTTTGAAAAAAAGAGCAGAAGCATTCCTGTGATCGCGAATATACGCCCCAGTGGTGATACTTATCTGATGGAAGACTTCTTCTATGCCGGTGGATTGCCGGCCATGTTGTCCAGAATTGAATCCGACTTACATACAGACTGCATTACCGTATCCGGCAAGACCTGGGCACAGGCGCTTGAGCGAGCTGAAGTGTATAACGACGATGTCATCAGAACTACGGATAACCCGATTTACGCAGAAGGCGCACTGGCGGTTTTGCATGGCTCACTTGCACCGGATGGATGCGTGATCAAACCCTCGGCCTGTGAGCCACGTCTTTTGCAACACAGCGGGTCTGCGCTTGTATTCGATAACTATGCTGATATGAAGGCTATCATTGATGATGACGATCTCGACGTCGATCAGAATACAGTACTGGTGCTGCGCAATGCAGGACCTAAAGGCGGGCCGGGTATGCCAGAGTGGGGGATGTTGCCGATTCCAAAGAAGCTTTTAAAGCAAGGGGTGCGCGATATGCTGCGAATCTCGGATGCCAGAATGAGCGGTACCAGCTACGGTGCTTGCATATTGCACGTAGCGCCGGAATCCTATGTTGGCGGGCCGCTTGCGCTTGTAAAAACAGGAGATATCATCGAAGTAGATGTGCCTGCCAGAACAATTAACTTAAAAGTTGATGCAGCTGAACTAAAGCGGCGACAGGACGCCTGGCAAGTGCCATCACCCAGATACGAAAGAGGCTACGGCTGGATGTTTTCCAATCACATCTTACAAGCAGACAGTGGTTGCGATTTTGATTTTCTTGAAACATCGCATGGCAAGCCGGTA
Source organism: uncultured Granulosicoccaceae bacterium (assembly GCA_964550655.1). Classification (GTDB taxonomy): domain Bacteria; phylum Pseudomonadota; class Gammaproteobacteria; order Granulosicoccales; family Granulosicoccaceae. The sequence continues at coordinate 4,140 of CAZKAQ010000065.1, read as the reverse complement.
GATGAGCCGTCTATTTTTTAATGTTAAAGCATTTATAAAACAGACTACACAACGTTATCCTGTTCCAGCTGATCGATCTCTTCAGCGCTATAGCCTGCTTCGAGCAGTACTTCTCGCGTATGTTCACCTAAAAACGGCGGTGCAGAATGAATAGATGGTGATCCGTGTTGGTAGGAAAAAGCACTGACAGGCAGTTTTTCCGGGCAACCGTCCGGTCTGTTTTGCATAGCTTGTAATGCGTTGCGGCCCTGTAGTTGTTGCTCCTGCAGTGATTCTTCAAGACTGCGCACTCTGGCCGCCGGTATGTGATTGTCGTTGAATAACTGCTCCCACTCAGAGGCTGTTTTTTGTTTGAGTTTTTCTGATATGAGATCAATGTCCTGTTGCAGTGTGTCTCCAATCAGGTGCCGGGGAGTTGCGGTTACCTCATTTGCACGATCTTCTTCGCCCAGAACATTCAGCAGAGAGGCCAGTTGTTTGTTGGTCCAGGCGCCCAACATGATTGTTCCGTCGGCAGTGTCGTAGGTGGTATAACCGCTGTTGCTCGGGTGTCTGTTGCCGTGTACTACCGGTGGCTCTTTAGTGATGACCGTGTCTACTACCAATGCGCTCATCATCATTAGTGCCGCGTCGAGCATGGAGACATCAATATACTGACCTTTGCCGGTGTTTTGTCTTTGATAAAGCGCTGCAGAAATGGCGAATGCCGCCTGTGCACCGGTACCATAGTCGACCATTGGCGGGCCAACTCTGACGGGTTCGCGATCTTTTTCTCCGTTGGCAGCCATTAAACCGGAGAATGCCTGAATTACAACATCATAGGCTGGATGCTCCGCCTTGGGGCCGGTATTGCCATAGCCTGAAATTTTGCAGTAAATGATTTCGGGATTTATTTTTAACGTCGCCTCATAGCCAAAACCGAGTTTGTCCAGTGCATGGCCGGCATAATTCTGTACCAGAACATCTGCGGATTTTATCAGCTTGGTCATGACTTGCTTGCCGGCCTGGGTCTTGAGATCAAGCGTCACTCCGCGTTTACCGGCGTTTTGTGACTGAAAATAAGAACCGTACAGTGCAGCGTTGTGTGTTTTATTAACTCCTTCAATACGAGTCATGTCGGGTGCATCGCGTGACTCGATTTTTATAACGTCTGCACCGAGTGTCGCGAGTTGAAAAGTACTGAATGGACCCGCCAGTACATGGGTTAAATCAAGTACCCTGATGCCTTCAAATGGTTTCAATGTTCACGCTACCTGTGAAGTTATGTGTCACGCGGTGACGGGAGTTGATGTTTACACCAGCCGGTCGTTTGGTTCCTTACCTGCAAAAAAAGCATCCAGATTATCCAGCGCACGAAAGCCCATGGCATCGCGTGTTTCAAACGTCGCGCTGCCTATGTGTGGCAGCATCATGATGTTTTTATGATTGGCAAAAGCAGAGTTGCCACCGGGTTCCTGGACAAAACAATCCAAACCGGCTGCAGCAATTTTTCCCGATTCAATTGCCTGCAGCAGTGCTGCTTCATCTAACAACGCACCTCGTGCTGTATTGACCAGTATTGCACCGTGCGGCAGTTTGTCGATCAGGTTTTTATCAACCAGGCCTTTGGTCTCGGGAGTTGCCGGACAATGCAGACTGAGAAAGTCAGACACCGGCAGTAGTGATTCGAGCGATTCGTGATAGACGGCACCTTGTTCCTGCTCCGGTGTTAAACGGCTGCGGTTATAGTAGTGAACCTGCATATCAAATCCCTTTGCACGTCTTGCCATCACCTGACCGACGCGCCCCATGCCAATGATGCCAAGTCGTTTACCTGTCACCTGCGTGCCGACCATAAACGACGGACTCCATGAGTCCCATTGCCCAGCGCGAACCATGGCATCTCCTTCTGCGGCTCGTCTTGCGGCGCCCAACAGTAACAGCATAGCGATCTCTGCGGTTGCATCAGATAGTACGTCGGGGGTGTTGGTGACGCAAACACCATGCTGCTGCAGGGCATTCAGATCACAATGGTCAACGCCTACAGAATGATTGGCGATAATTTTAACTCTGCTGTCCAGTCGAGCGACTGTGTCGGCGTCAAAGCTCTCTGAGTGACAAGGAATGATGGCATCGACTTCAGCGCTCATACGTACGATGTCATCAGCGCTGCTAAGTGTGTCTTGCGGGTTTAGAACAACATCATAGTCACGTTTAGCACGTGCTTCTGTGTTGTCGGACAGTTTACGTGTTATCCAGAGTCTCGGTTTGTTCATGTATTGCTCAGGTAGTCCTTTGGTAGCGATTTGGTAGCACTACATGTCACTATTTGTCATCAGGATCTTTTCGTTTGCGTATGGCTGAATCATAAAAATCATAGAGTGCCAGTAGCAAAACCAGACCGACTATTATGGCAAAAGGCAGACCGCCCTTGAAGCCTGCAAAGCCTGAGGAAATACTCTTTGATAAACCGATAGTAAAAGTCGCCAGTATCGCGAGTCCGATAAAGCCGCAGATGATATTAACTTTTCTTGAAACCATGAGTACTTACCTCAATATACTGTTTTAACTGTTATGCAGCTGGTTAATAAGGCTACGGGTTGTTCTGAGTAATCGATCATCTTGTCTAAAAGCACCGACTAATTGTACGCCAATCGGTAATCCGTTGCTGCCAGCCAGCAGTGGTAAGCTAATGCAAGGCAGGCCACAAAGTGTCCAGATAGTGCTGCAGACAGGATCACCTGTGCTGCCGAACAGCGGGGCTTCAGATACCGCAGATGGTGTGATGATCGCATCATAGTCGTTAAAGAACTGTGCAAACCAATCCATTGATGCTTTTTGTATCTCCAGTGCTTCGGTATACATTTCTTCGGTGTGTGTTTTAGCCTGGCTAAGCGTTGGTTTAATTGTATCGCTTATGCTGTCCCAGTGGTTGCTAATTTCATGCTCCAGACAACGAACAATTTCATACTCGTGAATGATTTTGTGGCAGCTAAGCAGTGCTGCAAACGAGTGTGGTGCAGGTAGTCGTTCTACAGAGTTGCCAAGCTCTGCAAGCAGTTCATCAAAGCCATCGTTTACATCGGTGGAGTATTTGTCGGCATAGGGCATATCCAGCCATGCGATAGTCGGCGGTACCGGAGATTCCGACAGATAGCCCTGCAGCATAGCCGGTTTAGGTTCGGTGTAAGTGCCATTGTCTGTTGCATCGTAGCCCGCAAGCGAGTCAGCAAACAATGCAATATCACCGATATCGCGCGCAAACAAGCCGACCTGATCGAGCGTTGCCGAGGTGGTCAGCGCGCCGTTTCTGGAGATAATCCCGTGTGACGGTTTAAAGCCGTAGACTCCACAAAATGACGCAGGCCTGATTACAGAGCCATTAGTCTGGCTGCCAATCGCGAGTGGTACATGGCCGGCAGCTACTGCGGCGGCAGAGCCGCTGGAAGAACCTCCCGGGCTGTAGTCGGGGTTGTGTGGATTACGCGTTTTGGATGGGTGCATGAAAGCGAATTCGGTTGTGACGGTTTTACCCATCACAAATGCACCTGCCTCGTGGAGTTTGTTTACTACTGCACTGTTGGTTTCAGGTTGTCTATCGGTGTAGATGTCTGAGCCAATTGCTGTCGGCAAATCTTTGGTGTCAAAGATGTCCTTAACGCCAATCGGTATTCCATGTAGTGCACCGACTGGTTCACCACGTTTGCGAATCCGATCGAGTGTTTGTGCTTTATTCAGTGCAATGTCTGTATCTATTGCCGCCCAGGCAGATACTTTGTTGTCTGTCTGCTCAATATTCTCCAGACATTGACGGGTAAGAGATTCTGATGTGAGTGTACCTGCGCAAATGTGTTCCACACACTCCCGCACGGTATTCAAAGAACCTGCGTTGGCGTCAGACATTCTTAACCTGCATTATTCATGAGGATTCGGTGCCCAGAGTCAATAGCGCTAAACAGGTCGCCCTATCGCCTGAGAAGCGTGGCCCGCCACGCACCGAAGGGGATAGGGTGAGATGTGACGCGCTATTGGCTCTGGCGTCGAATAGACAGTCTGTCATTTTAGTATTGACCATAAATTCACCGCAAAAACTATAATTAAGGACATAAAAGCCAAATTGGCTGGTCGCCTCATGAATAATGCAGGTTAAGGAATGTACTC
>CAZKAQ010000064.1:0-20706 GCA_964550655.1 uncultured Granulosicoccaceae bacterium | reverse complement strand
TAACGTTTTGTCAATACCACCGGGTACAATAAATACAACCGACGCTACGCCTTAGTGTAGTACCACCAGCTGTAAAATCACATCAGCGGGTTATACAGGCATCACACCCTGTATAACCCGATGTTGCATAAATCGGACGCTATCACTGATCCGATTGCAGTAAGATTCTCTAACTTTCTCCTTCATACCTTGTAATCGCTACGATCACCGCGACCACCCGTTTCGGCCTCCGACAGGCAGTTCCTCACATCACACAACATCTTTACTCTGTAAACAAATACAGTTAACTTGCTGGATAGCGACACCTCGGAAATCCGCACCAGCTATGGCTCACCCGCTACGCATTACCGCACAACAAGTATCCGACTTCAATCGCGACGGATTTGTAGTGGTGCCGTCAGTGCTGGATGAAACATCGCTTCACCATGCTCGTCAACGATTCGAAAAATTGTTCACTGGTCAGTACCAAACCGGAGTCCAGCCTGATGAATGGAACTGGCGCAGCGGGCGAGATGATCCAACGCTAACGCGCCAGATCTGCAATGCATGGAAATCCGACCTGACCATAGCATCCATAGTGCTGCGCGAAGATATCGGTGCTGCCTGCGCAGAACTTCGACAATGGCCGGGTGCGAGAATCAATCAGGATAATGTCATCTGGAAACCACCGGGCACCAAAGCGCTGGGCTTCCATCAGGACGACAGTTATCAGGATTGGATTGTGCCATCGGAAATGATGACCTGCTGGATTACCCTTGATGACACAAAAGCGGATCAGGGCACAATAGAGTATGTACGCGGCTCACACCGGTGGCCGGTCAGTCAGCCCGTAACGCAATTCCATGCACCGGATGATCCATTGGCAGATATGCAGCTCGCCGCTGATGTTGCCGGAGAGACAGCTGACATTGTCCCGATAGAAGTAGCAGCTGGAAGTGCCGTACTACATCACGGACGCACATGGCATGGCTCCAGATCTAATGACGGCGCAGCTGAGAGAAGATCTGTCGTAGCACACTGTATGTCGAGCAACTCAAAGTTTCATGAGCAGAATAAAAGCGGCGTGTACAGTCGCTACAAGATGCAAAACACGCTGGAGATGGATGAAAGCTTCTTCCCGGTAATCTGGCGCGCTGATGGCTATCGCAGTCAATGGCTGACAACCTACCTGGAAGATGAGCACAGCTGATATAAAGCAGACCTCATACATTAAAACTACACAATGAAAATAAAAACACTCGAAACCTGGACCACTGAATTTGTCTGCTTCGTTAAGGTAACCACTGACAGCAACCATAGCGGCTGGGGTCAGGTGGCACCCTATCATGCAGACATCACAGCAACTGTCCTGCATCGCATGGTGAGCCCGTATGTCATTGGTCTTGATGCTTTCGAGATAGACGCTATGACGACTCTGGTAACAGAGAAGGAGCACAAATTTCCAGGTTCATTTCTACGTCGAGCACTCGGCGGTGTGGATACCGCGCTGTGGGATATGCGCGGTAAACTGGAAAGCAAACCCGTCTGTGAAGTAATTGGCGGAACACCTGGAACAGTCCGGGCTTATGCCTCATCCATGAAGCGCGATATCACACCGGCAGATGAAGCAACGCGGTTAAAAAAACTCCGAGATGAATACGGCTTTGATGCATTCAAATTCCGCATAGCATCAGAGTGCGGACACGACATAGATGAGTGGCCCGGCAGAACCGAACAAATTGTACCTGCTATCAGAACTGCACTCGGACCTGATGTCGCACTACTGGTAGACGCTAACTCCGGATATTCACCGCAACGCGCTATAGAAGTTGGCAAATTGCTCATTGACAATGGTATCTCGCACTTTGAAGAACCCTGTCCCTACTGGGAGTACGATCAAACCAGGCAAGTGACCAATGCGCTTGAAATTGACGTCACGGGCGGCGAACAGGATTGCGAGCTGCAAAACTGGCGTTCCATGATCAACATGAAAGCGGTAGATATTATTCAGCCCGATATTTGTTATCTCGGCGGCCTGTCACGCACACTACAGGTTGCACAAATGGCAGAGGCAGAGAACATCCCGTGCACGCCACATTGCGCTAATCTTTCTATGGTCACCCTGTTTACCATGCACCTGCTACGTGCCATACCCAACGCCGGTAAGTATCTTGAGTTTTCTATCGAAGGGGCAGACTACTATCCGTGGCAGGATGATCTGTTTGTAGATTCTCCGTTCACCATCATTGACGGCCGAGCAAGCGTGACCGACTCACCCGGCTGGGGGGTTGAGATAAATCCTGCCTGGCTCGAAGCGGCCACTTATCAGATCTCTGCTTAACTAGTGCCGATGAACGCCTGGATCTAAAGGCACCTGGTGCATAATTTCGACTGACCCCGCAATGACACGTTATTGCCAGAGAACTATCTAACGCGCAAACTCCCTGTTTCTCGCCAAAGGATTGTATAACAGGCAGATCAATGGAGCACCAATGAAACTCGTCACCGAGTTCCCATACGATGTTATAGAGCACCCTGACATGGGCATTACCATGTCTGACGGGTGTCGCTTATCCGCACGTGTCTGGATGCCCAAAAATGCAGAACGGGAACCGATGCCGGTTATCCTCGAGCATCTGCCGTATCGCAAGCGTGACGGTACAATTGATCGTGATCAATTTACCCATCCGTGGTTTGCAGGCCACGGTTACGTCTGTATTCGCACCGATATACGCGGCAATGGCGACAGCGAAGGACTGATGCATGACGAATACACCCCACAGGAACTGTCCGATGCAGTAGAAATTATTAACTGGGCTGCAAGTCAGCCGTGGTGCAATGGAAACGTCGGCATGATCGGTATTTCGTGGGGCGGCTTTAATGGTTTGCAAGTCGCCAGCATGCAACCCGACGCCTTAAAAGCCGTAATTACAGTTTGCTCCAGCGTAGACCGATATGCCGACGACATTCACTACAAAGGTGGTTGCCTGCTCGGTGAAAACTTCGGCTGGGCATCAACCATGTTGTCCTACTCATCACGACCACCCGATCCAATGCTGGTCGGTGAAAACAAATGGCTGGAGCTATGGCAGCAGCGTCTCGACAACCTCGAATTCGATTTATCAATCTGGTTAAGACACCAGCATCGCGATGACTACTGGAAACACGGTTCAGTCTGCGAAGATTACTCTCGAATTAAAGCAGCAGTGCTTGCAGTTGGTGGCTGGCACGATGGTTATCGAAACACAATAGCGCATCTGCTTGAAAATCTGGATGCTCCGGTAAAGGGCATCGTCGGGCCGTGGATACACAAGTATCCACACTATGCTGCACCCGCGCCCGCTATCGATTTTTTGCAGGAGTGCAAACGCTGGTGGGACAAATACCTCAAGGGCATAGACAATCAGGTTGAACAGGAACCAACGTATCGATTGTATCTGATGGATAGCATCGCCCCTCAACGGTGGCTCGATGCACGCAGCGGCCACTGGATTGCAGAAGATCAATGGCCGTCAGACAATATTAGATCTTTCGAACTACATCTGAACAAAGACAATGGAATTTCCACTACTGCTTCGGAACTCGAAGTTGAGATCAACTCGCCACAGGACTGCGGCGCTGCATGTGGTAAGTACTTTCCGTTTGTATTCGGTGATGAATTACCAGACGAGCAATCATACGATGATTCAAGATCTGCCTGCTTTACCGGCGATACCCTGAAAGAAGGCTACGATATCGTCGGCGCGCCAGTGATTACTTTGTCTCTGACACCAAACAGTCAAAACGCGCATGTTACCGTCAGATTGCTTGATGTCAGACCGGATGGACAGTCTGCGCTTATCACCTACGGCATGCTGAATCTCACACATATTCACTCGCACGAAAATCCGCAAGCGCTGCAGCCCGGCCGACAGATAGATTTTACAATAACACTTGATCAGATAGCTTATTACATACCGCAAGACCACAAGCTACGCATTGCATTATCTAACACCAACTGGCCGACTATCTGGCCTTCTCCAACTAACAACAGTCTTATATTGAAGGAAGGCAAAATAACCTTGCCGCTAAGACCTGCCGGCAACAGAGAAGACGAAATCAGTTTTGCACCACCACAAGGGGCCAGCCACTGGCAACCGAAAGAACTAAGACCGTCATCTTATCTGCGCACCACAAATACTGATCCGGCTAACGGCATGGTCACTACTTCTATTCTCTGTGATCTCGGTGAAAACAAAGACCCGGAGCACGGCTTGATATCAGGCGGGACGTTGCAGGAACACTGGCAAATACATCCGGACGATCCACTCTCTGCCAACGTCACTTTCAGTTTGGAACAGACCGGTGGTCGACAGGATGCAATGTGGAAAACCAGTATTACCACCAGGATGTACAGCGATGAGACGTCCTTTCATTTTGAAGCGGAACTTGTCAGCTGGTTAAACGAGACACCGTTTTTCGAAAAGTCGATTCAAGATACCGTGCCACGGGATCTCGTGTAAGTAATGTCGTGTAATTACTTGAAACTTTATTTACCGCTGGACAGACATATCACGATCAGCGAGCAGCCTGGTCAGCCACTCAGGGTCCATCTCCGGCACTGAAGACAAGAGTAATTTTGTGTACTCGGGAAAAGGTGGTGACAAAATCTCGCTTTTCAGTCCCTGCTCTACCACCTTGCCTTCAAACATAACCACAATCTCATCAGAAATTGCCTTGACGGTGGCTATATCATGCGTGATGAAAAGATAGCTGACGCCATATTCTTCCTGCAAACGAAGCAGCAATCGCAATATGCCTTCCTGCACAATTTGATCAAGCGCTGAAGTTACCTCATCACAAATAATAATATCCGGCTCTGCGGCAAGTGCTCTGGCGATACAAATTCGTTGCTTCTGACCGCCGGATAACTCAGCCGGCAAACGATCAAGAAACGATTCATCGAGCTCTATCATTGATAACAGCTGCATTATCCGCTGTTCTTTCTCGCGCCCCTGCAGTTTATGAAAAAACTCCAGTGATCGGCCAATAATACCTTCCACTGTCTGGCGTGGATTCATGGCGGTATCCGCCATCTGGTAAATCATTTGAATGCGACGCAATTGATCAGGCGTGCGATCAGCAAGTTTAGCAGGCAATACTTCACCGTTGAACATTACTTCACCCGAAATCTGAGGCAGGAGTCCGGTAACTACTCTGGCCGCAGTTGATTTTCCGGAACCCGACTCACCGACCACTGCCACTGTTTTACCGCGCGGCAAATCTATATCTATACCGTGCAATACGGGCGTTTTACCATAAGCTGCATAAATGTCTTTTAATTTGAGGATGATGTCATCACTGCGCTGCTCAGGTTTTTCCAGAGCGCGAACAGACCAGAGTGACTTTGTGTATTCTTCCCTCGGTGCCGCCAGCATGGTACGGGTTTCAGATTGCTCGACTTCTTCACCGAAACGCAAAACTTTAATAACATCCGCCATCTGTGCAACAACGGCGAGATCGTGGGTAATATAAATTGCCGCGGTATTGTATTTATCGACGATCTCACGCATGACAGACAACACTTCCACCTGGGTGGTAACATCAAGTGCGGTGGTTGGCTCGTCGAATATAATCAGATCAGGCCTCGCAGACATGGCCATTGCAGTCATTACCCGCTGTAACTGACCACCGGAAACCTGATGCGGATATCGCTGACCAATAGTATCTGGATCGGGAAGCTGCAAAGACTCATAGAGTTCTATCGCGTCTTTGCGTGACTCCGCATCAGTACGCAGCTGAGCACGAATTGAAGACTCTATGGTTTGATCCATCAGACGATGCGCCGGATTAAACGCAGCCGCGGCGGACTGAGCTACATAGGCAATTCTGCTACCCCAATACCTGCGCTTTTGATCCTCTTTAAGCAACAGAAGGTCCGTGCCATCAAATTCGACACTACCTGCAGTAAATCTGCACCCGGCGCGGGAAAAGCCCATTGCTGCCAACCCCAGAGTTGATTTGCCTGCACCTGATTCTCCAATAAGCCCCATTACCTGCCCGCGCCTGAGCGTCAGGTCTACGCCTTTTATAATCGGGTGCCACTGTTCGTCAGAAAAACCCTCGATGCGAATATCGGTCATGCGTAACAGCGGTTGTTCACTACTTTCTGTGCGGCGCTCAGTGTATTGATCTTTGTCGTGCTCAGTGCTCATCACGCAACCCACTGGTTTTTTGCAGGAACCAATCCACTACAAAATTCACTGCTACAGTCAGCAAACCAATTGCCGCCGCTGGAAGCAGCGGTGTTAAACCGGTTTTGAGATCATACTGGGCAAACTGAATAAGTGATGCGTTATCGCGCACCATCGACCCCCAGTCTGCAGTTGGAGGTTGTATACCAACACCCAGAAAAGACAGTGCCGCAATAGTCAGGAAAACAAAAGAAAACCTCAATCCAAATTCCGCAACCAAAGGCGGCATAATGTTCGGCAGGATTTCATTTTTCATGATCCAGCCGAGTTTCTCTCCACGCAGCCTTGCCACTTCTATGTAATCCATCACAACCACATTGACAGCGACAGAACGCGTCAGTCTGAATACACGGGTAGAATCAAGTACTGCAATGATAAGTATCAGGCTAAGCACACTGGGTTTGAAAATCGAAAGCAGTACCAGTGCAAAGATCAGGCTCGGAATAGCCATCAGCACATCAACAGAACGGCTTAACAGCTGATCAAGCCAACTTCGGTTGATGGCTGCCACCAACCCCAGACCACCACCGATAAGAAAAGACAGCAAGGTGGTAACCAGTGCTATGCCCATTGTGTTGCGAGCACCGTATATGAGTCTGCTTAAGATATCGCGACCAATCTGATCGGTTCCAAAGCGATGTGTCTCATCCCATGGTGCGAACGGTGTGGGAAATATTTCTGCCTCGCCGTAGGGTGCAAACAGCGGCGCAAATGCTGCAACCACTATATAGGCCAGCAGAACAATCATGCCGAACCATGCAGACAATGGTGCTTTTTTTAGTGCAAGCCACCAGCGTTCGGCGCGGGAGCGACGTTTACGCACTACACCCACCTCTGCAGAGGCGCTATAGTCGTTTGCACTACTCATGCTTGATAAATCTTTTGAATCATCGTGGATGCAGTAACCGGGGGTTGGTAACAATCCCTATGACGTCAGCAATCAGATTTAAAATGATATAGGTACTCGCAAAAATAAGCGCACAGGCCTGCACTACCGGTATATCACGAGACGTGACTGAATCAACCATCAGCTGACCAATACCGGGGTATACAAATACCACCTCCACCACCACAACTCCTACCACCAGAAAAGCCAGATTAAAGGCAATGACAGTTGCAATCGGCGCCCATGCGTTTGGCAAGGCATGCTTTAAAATAACTTCAGCGCGAGTTGCTCCTTTAAGACGCGCCATTTCGATATAGGGACTTGCCAGCAGATTGATAATGGCAGCGCGTGTCATACGCATCATGTGAGCGACAATCACCAGTGTCAGTGTGATCGCAGGCAGTGCAATACGCCGAAGCCGCTCACCCAGCGCCATATCTTCTGTGACCGAAGCCAGAGAGGGGAATACCGGCCATAGTGACGCCAGTAACAGTATTAATATATAGGCGACAAAAAACTCAGGCATAGAGATTGTGGTAAGCGTTGTGACGTTTACACTACGGTCGTACCAGGAGTTACGATAAAGCGCGGCCGTTAAGCCCAGAAACAATGCCAAAGGCACAGCGATTACTGCTGCCACACCTGCCAGAAAAAGTGTGTTTTTGAGCCTTGGAGCAATCAGTTCAACTACCGAGCGCGAACGATCCTGCCCGGACGCCGAGCGCCCTGAAAACGAAGTCCCGAGATCACCCTGCGCAACAGATTTTACCCAGTCGAGGTATCGCACTGGAGCGGGTTTGTCGAGCCCGAGTTCTTTCCTGAAAGCCGCGACCGTATCTTTCGTCGCCGCCTGCCCGAGTACCGCCTCGCCAAAGTCACCGGGTAACAAAGATACTGCACTGAAAATGATCGCCGACACAACAAAAAGTGTCACCAATCCTAATAATATGCGCTTGACAATAGTGATCAGGACCGGATGCAACTAATTTCTGCCTTAATGTTATAGTTTAGTTAACAGCCCGCAGGGCCGCTCTGTATCGCCTGCGAATATACTGTACCAATGGACAGAGTTACCGTCTAATTTTTGAGACTCGCAAGTTTGCCTGACTTCCAGGAGCAGATTGCGACTCCATGTTTCGAATTGCGAGGAGAACTAATGAAAAAAGACATTATTATTGATCACGCTGTACAACTAACCGCAGGCAATATAAGCCGCCGCAAATTTATCATGACCGCTATTGCTGCAGGTGCCACCTTGCCAATGGCCATGACAATGGCAACTAATGCAATCGCTGCAACACCGGTTAAAGGAGGCAGGCTAAGACAAGGCCTTGGCTACGGTTCTACCACAGACACACTGGACCCCGGCACTTCAGAGAACGGCTTCACCCAAGCGCTGCACTACTCATACGGTAACCAGTTGACAGAGGTCGATAATGACGGATCACTGATTCCGGAACTCGCAGAGAGTTTCGAGCCAGCTGACGGAGCAAAAAAATGGGTATTCAAGTTACGCAAAGGCGTTGAGTTTCACAACGGCAAGTCACTGACAGCTGATGACATCATTGCGACCTATAATTATCATCGTGGTGAAGATTCAAAATCAGCTGCCAAAGGGCTCCTGACCGATATAACCTCAATTACGAAAGACGGTGATGATACTGTAGTCTTTGAACTCAAAAGCGGCAATGCAGACTTTCCTTTTATAGTCAGCGACTACCACCTGATTATTCAGCCTTCAAAAGACGGCGCTATTGATGCACTGTCAGGTATAGGGACCGGCGGCTACATTCTCGATACTTTCGAACCCGGTGTGCGAGCACTTTCCAAACGCAACCCGAACTACTTTAAAGAAAATCGTGCCCACTTCGATGAAATCGAAATGCTTGCGATCCTCGATGTAACCGCACGACAAAACGCCATTATGAACGGCGACGCGGATATCATTGACAACGTAGACCCGAAGACAGTGGCATTGCTTGCCCGCGCTCCCAACCTGAATATACTGGAGACCACAGGCACTCAGCACTACACATTCCCGATGCGCCTCGACGTCGAACCGTTTGGAAACGCAGATCTCAGGCTGGCGTTGAAATATTCCATTAAACGTCAGGAACTGGTCGATAAAATCTTGCTTGGCCACGGCCTTGCCGGTAATGATATTCCGGTATCTGCTGCAATGCCTTTCCTCAATACTGATCTTGAACAGCGCGAGTTCGATCCGGAAAAAGCGGCTGAACACTATAAGAAGTCCGGCCATACCGGTACGATCAAACTCTCTGCTTCTGATGCCGCCTTCGCAGGTGCAGTAGATGCGGCACAACTTATTGCAGCCTCAGCCAAAGAAGCTGGCATTGCAATTGAAGTAGTACGAGAGCCCAGCGATGGATACTGGTCGAATGTCTGGAATAAGAAGGGCTGGTGCGCATGCTACTGGGGCGGTCGACCCACACAGGACTGGATGTACTCTGCTGCTTATACAGTCGAGACTGAGTGGAACGATACTGCGTGGAAAGAAACAGAAGCTGCCAAACAGTTTAATGACGTAGTGGTCTCAGCACGTTCAGAAACTGATGATACCAAGCGCAAAGACCAGTATTTCGAAGCACAGCGTTTACTCCATGATGATGGTGGAGCAATCGTCGCAATGTGGGCGAACTATATTCACGCGCATTCAAAGAAGCTTACACATGGTGATAACGTAGCAGCGAACTGGGTTAACGATGGCAATAAGATTGCCGAACGTTGGTGGTTTGCCTGATACATAATTTATCAGCTATTTAAAAAGGCCGGCAGTCCAATGGATTGTCGGTCTTTTTTTGGTCGTTAACATTCAGTGTCAAAGATTTCGACCTGACAAGCCTGATTGACAATACCCACGATCAGGTATGCTGCGCCAAGCGCCGTCAAAATATAACTTTACGTATAAAAGCCTACTATCGAAACGCCAGAACCCAGTACTACCATGCCATGCCTCGGGGCAATACATATGAGTTTGTATCTGACACCAATTTGCATAGAATACAAATGAATCCTGTTCGCGGTATAACGCTAAAAGTTCTCTCGGTTATCGTATTCGTCGCTATGTTTGGTTTAGTCAAGGCGGCATCAGGCGAAATACCTGCCGGTGAAACAGTGTTCTTCAGATCACTTTTTGCAATACCCGTACTGCTGATATGGCTTATCGCAAGAGGAGATTTTCCGCAAAAGCTAAAAGCCAACGATCCTATCGGTCATTTCTGGCGCGGCCTGATGGGCACATGCGCTATGGCATCGGGATTTCTTGCTATTGGACTGCTACCTCTTCCTGAAGTAGTTGCTATCGGCTATGCTGCACCGCTGCTGGTGACAATGCTTGCAGCAATGTTTCTGGGCGAGAAGATCAGACTGGTACGATTCTCGGCATTACTGCTGGGTATGTTCGGAGTAGTATTGATACTACTACCCAGGCTCACCGTGCTTGATGCAGAAGTTACCAGCCGGCTACAGACAATCGGTGCACTGGCCGCTTTGATGGGGGCTGTTTTCTCAGCGCTCGCACAAGTATTTGCCAGAAAACTGGTTGCAACGGAAACCACCGGATCAATAGTTTTCTACTTCTCCATAATGTCCAGTGTGCTCGCGTTACTTACAATACCGTTCGGCTGGAAAGTACCAACCAGCCATGAGCTGTTTTTATTAGTCACAGCCGGACTTCTCGGCGGTGTTGGCCAGATACTCCTGACAGAAAGTTATCGTTTCGCAGAAGTCGCAGTGATTGCACCGTTTGAGTACTGTTCAATTATTCTCGCATTACTGATCGGTTATTTCGTGTTCGACGAACTTCCAACAGCCCATATGATGGCGGGAGTCGTACTGATAGTCAGTGCCGGAATTATAATCATTGAACGAGAACGACGGCTCGGAATCAAGCGCACCGGTAAAGCACGAAGTGCTGTTCCCAATCAAGGCTAGTGGAGTTTTGTTTCTGACAAAGCAATGTACACTGTAGCCGAAACCATGGTGAAACAGATTTATGCACTACGACCCACGATCAGACGACCGCCCACTGCCGTGGGATCCCTTTAAAAGCTGCACAGTACCGCGACCGATCGGGTGGCTATCAACTATTTCACAAGATGGCATAGCCAATCTCGCACCTTACAGCCAATGGCAGAATCTGACTTTTGATCCACCACTGGTGATGTTTGCCGCTAACGGTTACCCGGATGGACGACGCAAAGACACTGTAATCAATGCAGAGCAAACCGGTTGGTTTATATGGAACATGGCAACATGGGATTTACGCGATGCTGTTAACCGTTCAGCGCAGGATTTCGACTCTACTGTGGATGAGTTTGAACACGCCGGTATTTCCAAGGCAAAATGCATCGATGCCCCGGCACCACGGGTCGCTGAATCGCCGTGTCACTTTGAATGTCGCTATGTTTCCACCCAGCATTTCGAAGGCAACAGCAACGTAGGCAATGTCGATGTAGTATTCGGAGAAGTTGTCCGCATCCATATTAAAGATGAAGTAATTACCGGGTCCGGCAAACTGGATATTCCAAACATCAAACCTATCGCTCGAATGGGCTACTATGACTATGCAGTGATAGATTCAGTATTCGAAATGAAAATACCGGGTAATACTCATGCTCCTGCAGGGCTTGAGGGCAAGCCATTTTCAAAAGAATAGAAAAACCACAGATGCCGGTTATCCGGCCTTATGCTGGTTATTCAAAAGTGATTTCATTAAAGTGTGGGTTTTCCACGCAAATTTCGAGCTTTTTTATATTGTCAAGAACAACCAGCATGTTGCTTTCATCCTCAGCACTTATTTTTATACACTCTTCTCTTAACTCGTTGCGTTGAGTATCAAGAGCCACTCCCCGAATTATCTCCGTAGATTTCATGGTGAGTTTAATCGGATAGCTATACATGCAAACTACCTCAATGTAATCATAATCGTTGCAACTGATCATAGTTAGCTTCTGGTAATTAAATGATGTGCACACTACTAAGCAGCATCGTTGTGACACACAAGATCAATACAACCGGGTTAAACCCCCAGATACTTTTTTACCAACTCCGGTTGCTGCTTTAAAACAGAGACATCTATAGTCTCAGCGTCAATCCCGTGTTCAATGAATGTTACTCTATCAGCAACCGATATCACAGCATCTACATGCTGTTCCACCAGCACCACAGCAACCCTGTTGTTTTTCATCTCGATAATGACATCGCGAATCAATGAAGTCATCGATGGTTGCAGACCCTCAGTCGGCTCATCAAGCAATATTACCTGAGGTTTGGCACAGATAGCTCTCGCCATTGCCAGCATCTGTTGCTCACCACCCGAGAGTGTTTCGGCTCGCTGTTTTAAGCGCTCGCGCAATTGCGGAAAAAGCGACAAGGCGTACTCACGTGTTTGCAGTCCGGCACCACTGGCCATTAAACCAATTTCCATATTCTGTTGAACACTTAATTCCGAGAACAGGCGTCTGCCCTGCGGTACATAAGCAATACCGTTGGCAGGTATTTTATGTGCCGGCTGGCCACTGACAGGATCTCCATCAAGTGTTATCACACCCTGACTTAGTGGCACAAGCCCCATAATCGATTTCAAGGTTGTGGTTTTTCCAGCGCCGTTGCGACCAAGTAAACAGAGTACTTCTCCGCGCTTAACTGACAATGACAGACCAAACAGTACCTGCACACGATCGTAGGCGACTTCAATGCGACTAAGCTCTAACACTACTGCGACCCAAGATAGGCGGTTTGCACCTCAGGGTTGTTTCTAATCTCGTCCGGTGTACCCTGCGCCAGCGTTTCGCCAAAATTGAGCACCGTAATGTAGTCTGCTGTGCGCATCACTACATCCATATTATGTTCTATTAACAATATGGTGGTGTTATTGCTCAGAACTTTCACTAGATCTATGAATCCATCTACTTCTTCAGCAGATAAACCCTGAGTCGGTTCATCAAGAATAAAGAGTTTTGGCGATTGCGCCAGACCCATACCTATTTCAAGAAGTCTTTGATGACCATAGCTCAGATCGCCGGCTAATTGATCTGTACGACTTGCGAGATAGACCTGGTCGAGCACAGACCTGACCTTCTGATCAACAACTGCCGGCTTGTCCTTTACGCTACGACGAACTGCCAGGGCGACGTTTTCGTGTACAGACAAATTGCTAAATACCGAGGTAATCTGAAATGTGTACGCCATACCCATGGACATCCGTTGGTGCGCAGGCATGTGCGTCACATCAGCATCCAAAAAGGTCACGCTGCCACTGGTGCTTTTTATACGGCCGCTGAGCATACCGACAAAGGTTGTCTTGCCCGCTCCATTGGGTCCGATCAAAGCTCTGACCTGCCCTTCAGGCAGATTAAAATCGACGTTGCTTACCGCACGCAAACCAGAATAGTGCTTTGAAAGCGCGTGAGTAGAAATAATACTCATGGCAGCCATGTAATTTTTTTACGCAACAAACCGGCAATCCCTTGTGGCGCAAATAAAGTAAGGAGTATTAGCACTAGCCCTGCAACCAGCAGGTAGGCATCGGTGTAGTCACTTGAGATATCGATCAGATAAAACATAAAAACCGTACCGATTAACGGCCCTATCGTCGTACCCGCACCGCCAAGGAGAACATAAAGTAAAGGCAGTATCGAATACTGCACTTCTGCAAAAGAGGCTCCGGCATAGCCGAACAACAACGCATAGGCTGATCCGGCAACACCGGACAGAGTACCGGAAATAACAACAGCCAGGAGCTTGTGGCGCTGTACATTATAACCCAGCATTCTCGCCCTTTCTTCGTTTTCACGTATAGCAACCAGTGTTTTACCGAAACGCGAATGCACCAGCCAGGCGATCAAACAAAGACTGACCGTAAATACACTCAGTGCCGCAAAATAACGAGGGACAGGCTGTGAAAGATCAAAATCAAACAGAATACGTTGTGCTCTGTGTATTACAAAGCCTTCGTCTCCTCGAGTATACTCACCAAACAACAAAACCGTTAAGTAACCGGCCTGCGCAAACATCAGTGTCACAATCATAAAAGCCACACCGGTAGTACGCAGCGCCAGAAAACCAATTACGATGGACACAAACAAAGCGGTTATCAAACCAATGAGTAACGCAAGCACAGGGGAGACTTCAAGAAACTGAATCGATAAGCCCAGTCCATACATACCGCTGGCAAAGAACAAGGCGTGCCCGAGGCTCAAAAGACCGGTGTAGCCGAATAACACGTTATAACCCATAGCAAAAACAGCAAGTACCAGAATACGAGCCAGATTGCCGCTGTGATATTCGGGCAGTACAAAAAACATCACTGCAAGAACACCTATAACAAAACTGTGCAGCAGCACACTTCGGGTAGCCTGGTTCATTCGCGGCGTTTTCCAAACAGTCCGTCAGGCTTGAAAATTAAAACGAATGCGACTAACAACGTAGCCAGTATTTTTGCAAGCGTTGGAGTGAAAAACACTGAAATAATACCGTCACTCATACCGATTAATACTGCCGCTACAACAGTGCCGGGTACACTACCCAGACCACCGATAATTACCACAATAAAAGACAGCAGAAGCGGGTCACCACCCATAAGGTAGTGTGCCTGCTGAATCGGTACTACCAGTACAGCCCCCAAAGCGGCAAGCGCTGCTCCGAGACCAAAGACCAGAGCATAAACTTTGCTGACATCTATGCCGTGTGCCTGTGCCATCTCATGATCCAGTTGCGTGGCACGCATGATCAAGCCGATTTTTGTTCGGCTTAAAATCAACCAGAGAATCAGCAGGATGACAATAGCCGCGACTATAACAGCAAGTTTATACGTAGTTGTACTTAGTCCCCATGGCCAGATAAGTGCAAAGCCGGATTCGCCATACTCAAACCACGGCAATGCAATTCGTTTACTAAATGGCGCTTCCACCGGACGTGCTTCAGGACCGAATACCATTAATGTTGTCTGCTGAATTACATACAGCAACCCGATGGTTGCTACTATTGTGCGCTCCGGCTCATAGTTAATTTTATGCAGCACTAAACGATTACAGATTATTGCAAATATACCAACTAATATTGGAGCTACAAGTAACGCTGCAGTAAAGCCAAGTGCCGGATGACCGGCAATCAGAGAAGTAATCCACCATGCGATAACAGCGCCGAGCATGAAAAACTCGCCATGGGCAACGTTAACCACTCGCATAATACCAAAGACAATACTCAATCCCACCGCAGTGAGCGCCAGTACGGCTGCGGTTATCGCTCCTTCAAGTGACGCGACAAACAGATGAGGGCCAAAGTCCATTGCAAGGCTGCTTTATTATTACGATGTTGGTAAAAGAAAGAATAAAGATACACAGATCAACACAACGACCGGAATATCTTTTTGTCACTCAGAACGACAAGCGCGTGTAATCGACTTCATCTTCGTATAAAGTATCTTCGATAGACGTAGTATGCGCAAGAACGAGCCTGCCTTCAGTTACTTTTGAAATGTACTGATGACCGAAAACCTGATGAGTCTTACCATTAAACAGCTTGGCACCTTGCGGGTGCTCAAACGAATGCGGCAATTCAGTCATGTTTTCAACTGCCTCGATCAGTCGCTGTCGATCAGCTGTGCTGCTATAGCCCGATGCTTCCATGCCTGTCTTTATGACATGCATAGTTTCCCAACAACCAAACATATGAGCATAGGTCGAGACATCTTTTGCGTCGGAGATTGATGCACCGTTTTTATCAACCCCCACCGCTTCACGATAAGCCTTGTCAAATTCCGACTGGTCTTCCTGAGCATAGCGCGGGTTGCCCTCCCAGAAGTAGGTTCCTTCGAGGAATTCAAGCCCCGGACTTGAAAGGTCTACCGCCTCAAGGCTGTCAATGAAGCCAAAAATTTCAGGGCGGCTCGGACCAAAGAACTCACCCAGTTCTTTTACGAAAGTCAGTACTGCCGGACCAACCATCACGTGATAGATCACTTCAGTATCGCGAGGAATTTTAGGGAAGTATCTGGAGAAAGAAGTTTCTGCAGGGGGAATAGCGATTTTTTCCAGTATCTGGCCGCCCTGGCTTTCGAAAGCCGCGGAGAAATAATCGCGATGATCATGACCGAATGCAAAGTCCGGGTAGATCATGGTTACTTTCCTGCCCAGGTTTTCCTTAATGAAAGGCGCCATTGCCTCTACCTGGCTTTTTACATCGGTGATACCGGGCTGCAATGTATAGCGATTCAGTTTACCACTCGCTACGTGGTGACCTTCTGAAACCACAAAGTACGGAATAGCGAGTTCACCGGCACGAGGAGAAGAACCCAACACTACATGACTGAAAAGCGTTCCGAATACCACATCACAATTATGTTTAGTGGCGAGTTTTTCAACCACCTCTGCCCCTCGCCTTGGATCTGTGCCATCGTCTTCGGCAATAATCTCGATAGGCCTTCCATTGATACCACCCTCAGCATTGATTTTCTTAACCACAGCTTCCGTCGTTCGGTCATACCAGCGCCCGTATGCCGCACCAATTCCGGTCCGATGGACCTGAAATCCGATGCGGATCGGTTCATCCGATGCGTTTGCAACCTTCAACATACCCGGCAGCGTTGTAAAACCTGCCAGTGCACCAACTCCTGCACCCATTGTTTTGAGTGCGGTGCGTCGATTCGGTTTGCCGGTATTATTTTTGATAACCTGAGAGTTCTTATGCTCAGTCATAAATTACATCCTGCTTCTGTGTATGCGCCGTGCGTGTAACGCTCAAGAGTCTCAGCGTATGTACACTTGTTGTTCATGCGCCTTTGGGTGCTGCAAGAAGCCACAACCCTATAAAAGTGTAGCCGACCATGAACGCCGCCAGCGGCCCCTGGCTGACGATAGCACGCCTCGCATTACCAAACAATTCCACCGCCACTGCATGCCCTAACAGCACCGATAACACATGCCCGAAGACCACCACCCCGGCTTGCGTCAACCAAATGGTTTTTACTGATGCAGGCGAGTTCATGAAGCCGGTTGTTACATAATAGTTACCGATGTTAAGCAGATCTGCGCCGTCGCTTAAGGGGTCTGAAACAGCGGCAATTGCGTACTGACCATTAACAAGCAAGGCCACCAGAAAGTGCGCAAAGTGATAGGCATATGCAATTGGCAACAGAGAGATCGCGAGTGCACAGAAGGTAGATATAAAATCCGCCTGCTTGTCCGGATGGACGTTGCGATTGGCAATACGCACACCGGCGTATACGCAACAACCATACACCAGTATCAGAAGCAGATTGATTGCAACCAAACCCGTAACTGTTTCACCAATTACCGCCGAACGTCCCGGGAACTCGAGCGGATTAACGCCGATTATTGTGAGCCATGTGAAAGTCTCATTAAAACCATCGAAGCTACCGCAGCCAAGCAATACCAGTATGAATATCGATGCACTCACAGTGGTTGTTTTACATGCCGTTAACTTCCACCCTGAAAGGCCGAATCTAAAAGCCGGTTTATCATCACACGATCTGGTGACTGCAAATGGTGAAAGTTTTGAAAAGCGATGCAGCAGCATTGAAAAACACTCTCCTCTTCTCAGCCACTGCTCACCGAACAGCAACAGGCAAAGCATGGTGCAGCACCAGTATCCACCAACAAAAAAAGACAGCCGACGCGGACTATCCGGCGCAACATCAGCCAGTGCAAAAGAAGTAAACAATAAAAATATCACCACACCCGGCCAATGGCCCAATGACTGAGGCAGAGTAAACGGCGAACGACGTCGGCTGTTTACTGTCAGTCGGTAGACTCCCAGCCAGGGATTCAGCCACTGCCAGAGGTCACCCACCAGACCTTGCAGTATTGGCAGACCAATCCACCATACCGTCCAGATAAACAATGGCAGCAGATTCTCGAGCGGATCGCGGGTGCCGGTGTATCCGAGATAAAGCAAAACCATCAGTAGTAAAAAAGACAGCAAACTGGTAGTTGTCTGCAGTCTGTCATTTATCGCAGGCAACCTGATCAGCTCACGGCTTTTAAAACACCCGGCAGACCATGCCGGTGGAAGCAGCAGAATCAGCAATAGCGTCACTACCACCACCAGCACACCGGAGGCGATATAGAAATCAGTCGGTAGCAACAGAACCAGACCCTGCTCCGTGATATGAGCGGCGGCAACAACGGGTAGTACCGATATTGCTATCGCTGCGAGGCATCGCCGTGCTGTACCATTGGAGACTACTGACATTTAGACATTTTTGCCCGCCTGGCCTATATTGTTGCGGAGGTGGTTTCAATGGTCATATTGACCTATGCCTGCCCTTGAAATAAATCAGGACAATCATGAACTTAGTTAGCAGGTTTTGATCAGATAACGGTATGCAAGTAAATCCAATGTTACGCTTGACCAGCAAAATGCTGGCGAAGTATTTAACCACAACGGTAAGCAGCTATCAGCCATTTTCTGTGCATCGCAGCAGCAAGCTGGCGGCTTTGATGCAGCCGGGTGACGTTCTGCTGGTGGAGGGGGATCAGCGTGTCAGCTCAGCGATCAAATACCTGACACAGTCAACCTGGTCACATTCGGCTTTTTATATCGACAAAGTGCCTGACAGCAGCAAGGGTTACGAAGGAGAACATCTTCTCATCGAGGCTGATCTCGAAAACGGCGTGATTGCAGTACCACTTTCAAAATACAGCAAACACAATATACGGATCTGCCGACCACTGAATCTGACCGATCAGGACAGAACGAAACTGTGCGACTTTATGACAGCCAGCCTCGGCATGGAATACGATCTGAAGAACATCACAGACTTGCTGAGGTACCTGTTGCCTAATCCCCCTGTACCGAGGCGCTGGCGTCGCCGCTTACTGGCACTGGGCAGTGGTGATCCGACAAGAGCAATCTGCTCAACGCTTATCGCGCAGGCTTTTCAGTCAATTCAATACCCGATCCTGCCAGATCGTATCTGCGCCGAGTTTGAGGGTAATGTGTTCAGAGAATTAATGCACATACGACATCACAGCTTATTCGCACCGCGGGACTTTGACATCTCTCCGTTCTTTGAGATCGTAAAACCGGAGCTACAGCAGAACTTCGACTATCGCTCCATCCTCTGGCAACAGCATACACCGGAGTTTTTAATCTCTGGCGAGAAAGATTCTTCGATCGATACGAAATCTTCAAACACGTAGTTTTTGCTGTCGTGAACAATTGCTTTAAAGCCGGCTATTGCTGAAAGATCGCAGTTTACAAAACTTTCTTCATGACTGGCATTATCAGAGTCAACATACATCAGCATTCAGATTTCAGTTTGAACGAATAACAAACATCGCCACACAAATTGTGACTGCGTACCGCTATTGCTCTCAAATTATCACAAAAGTATCTCAAGAAATTAACAAGATCGACGATATCCTGGTCTCCGGTATTACGGTACCGATTGGAGCGCAGTGTTGAAACCAATTAATCAATGGTGGCACTGGCAAACAGATATTCCAGGAGATTATGTGGTGTTAAAAAAGACAAAAGTATTATCTGTAGTTTTTCTGTTTATAGCGCAAGCTGGCGCAACCCTGGCAAACGAATCCGCGATAGAACGCCTGTTTCAGCTTAGCGGAAATACCGCAGCAATACACTCGTTATCCAAAACCCTGGAGCACCAGTTAAGCCCCGACACTCTCACAGCAGAAGTAGGTGATCCGGCTTTTGCAGCTGCACTAAGTCATAGTATGCTGAGTAATTTTAACCCCGCGTTGTTTCACAGCAAAACGAGAAAGAGCGTCAGAGAGAGTCTGACTACCAGCGAAATTAATAAGATTCTCACCTGGTTCGACACACCTCTGGGTCAGCGTGTGGCTGTTGCCAATCAGGCAGATTTATTTCAAATTTCACTGCGAATAGAAGCAGGCGAACGACCGCAGGTAAGTGCAGAGCGCAGCAGAATGATCGAGACACTGGACAAGGTTTTGATGGGTTCAGACCGAAACATACAACTCGCTATCGATGCCGGAGCAGTCATGGGACATTCAATGATGTCAGCCATGGGTATACCAGCATCCCTCTCCGATATTCGTCCAGCGGTTAAAATGCAGGTGATGGCGGAGAAAGAAAAAATGGTCGAAGAATTTCACGCCACGATTGGCTTTCTTTACGAATCATTGAGTGACGATGATTTTAGACAACTGATCGCGGCACAAAGCGATCCTGAGCACACAATTTTCAACGACGCTATCTGGAACGGATTAAGTGAGGCCTTCTATCAGGCGAGTGCGTCTTTAGGCAATACGCTCACCGGCGAGCTAAACGGCGGTATCTAGCCTGCATTATTCATGAGGCGACCGGCGAATTTAGCTCTTGTGTCTTTATTTATAGTGTTAGCAAAGAGTTTATGTTTACTCATGAACAATGCAGGCTGGTTGTCTGTTTGATGCAGGACAACAGCCCTTGATCTTTACAATCCTCAAGGGGTGGGTCTCAATGACCTGCCCTTTTTCAATTTACCGGACTGCATTCGAGTCGTTTTGTAGAAGATAGTTAACTGCGTATAGTGGTCACTGGTAGCTAGTGGGCTGTGCGGGAAGTTCGGTAACAAACTTTTCACAGCCACAGTCGTCA
>CAZKAQ010000063.1:0-21100 GCA_964550655.1 uncultured Granulosicoccaceae bacterium | reverse complement strand
TTGCAGTTGCAGTTGCAGTTGCTTTTGACCTACCTGCGTTTAATCAGTTTTGAGAGTGATCGTGGAGGTGGGTCGGCGCGCCATGGATGGCGCAAAGAGCGCTGTTAGCCATGGATGGCTATTAGCGCGGCCCGCCGGAGCGATCACTCTCAAAATGCCGCAGGCACCCGCAGGGCTGAGTAGTCGCAATAAGGCTTTTGCCTACTTTTGGCCTTATCAAAAGCAGGTCCGCCTGAAGGGCATGACGCGTTCGTCCATCAAAAAGTATCACCGCCTGAAAGACATACCTTCAATACTACGAGTAACCCAATCCAACAGCCCACGCCGTTCAAGCCATTGTCTTGCATCTTCAGCATCATTTTCAAACCAGGCCCTGGCACTGCCCAGCCGAAAAGAATATCCCCACGCGTCCATATCAGCAAAGATCTTCTCACGTCCCATGTCAGGCAAAGCATCTGACAACACTATCTGCAAATAACAAACGGCGTTTTCCTCATCGGCATCACCTCCGGCATTGGTGTGCAGAGACGCACGACGCTCATCATCCATACAAACTGCATGACAAGCCTCGTGCAACGCAGAATGTACCGGGGTGTCCGGCCGTACATAAAGTGTATCTTTTATGAGTCCCGCTTCTTCATCACCCCAGAAGCTGCCCGGAATTTCAGCGTCTGTGTCAACCAGCTCTAACTGCAAACCCAGCGCTTGAATCAGTTTGGTTAGCGCAGGCTGATGACAATCATTAAACC
The DNA here is from genome assembly GCA_964550655.1 of uncultured Granulosicoccaceae bacterium. Taxonomy (GTDB): domain Bacteria; phylum Pseudomonadota; class Gammaproteobacteria; order Granulosicoccales; family Granulosicoccaceae. The sequence goes on along the minus strand of CAZKAQ010000063.1, from coordinate 20,351 downwards.
GCAGAACTTCACTAGCGCGACCATCCATCAGGCACGCTCCCAGTTAAAACTGACTACCTCACTCATTGAGTGAATATCATCAAGCAATACCATCATTAGCCGATCCATACCCACAGCAACACCGGCGCACTCGGGCAAGCCTTGATTAAGCGCGTCAATAAATCTGTAATCGATGGGGCGAACCATCTGGTTATTACTGCTACGTGTATTGTTGTCTGTATGAAACCTTGCCAGCTGTTCGTCAGCGTCGGTTAACTCGTAAAATCCGTTAGCAAGCTCCACCGAGCCATGATAAATCTCGAATCGATTTGCTACAGGCCAATGTGGATTGCTGCTGTCGATTCGTGCCAGTGAAGCCTGACTGGCCGGGTAGTCAATGATGGCACTGTAGCTATTATCAGGCATACAGTCAGCCAGCACGGTGGCCATTGCGAGATCCTGTAATTCATCAAAGCTATCGATGACAGACACCGGCACTTCAACACGTTCACTCGCAAGCATTGATGCTATTTGGGCACAAGTTCCACTGGCGAGATCAATACCGGTATGTTTTTTCCAGAAGTCCCGGTAACTGATACGCGCAACAGTGAGAGCGTTATTATTGTACAGATAGCGCAACAGTGATTCGACTTCATTGATAAGTTGCAGATGATCTATGCCCAGTCGATACCACTCGAGCATAGTGAACTCGGGGTTATGATAACGTCCGCTTTCATCGAGCCTGAATACTTTGCCAAGCTCATATACATCCGGAGACCCGGCTGCCAGCAACCTTTTTAAGTGAAACTCCGCCGACGTGCGCAGATGTCGATCGGCAACAGAGAAGCTCTCTATGTTCGGATCAGTAACCGCTGCGTTTGAGAGCTGCGGTGTCTCAACTTCAAGTATGTTCTGCTGATAAAACCATTCACGCAATCGACGCATGATTTCCGCACGCAGCTTGAGTGTAGTGATGTCAGCTGTAGGCCGCCAGTCTGACGTTGACTGACTATCAGACACGGTTAGCTACCCGTTAATCTGTATGGCACCTATTCTTTTACCCGGCCTGCATATTCACCAGAGCGTGTGTCGATTTTAATCACCTCACCCTCTTCAATGAATAATGGCACCTTGATCACTGCCCCGGTTTCCATTGTCGCGGGCTTGGTGCCACCCTGTGCTGTATCGCCTTTAAGGCCCGGGTCTGTCTGGGTTATTTGAAGCTCTACAAAGTTTGGCGGTGTAACCGATAACGGCACGCCGTTCCAGAGAGTGACTTCTACGGTATCCTGTTCTTTGAGCCACTGTTTTGCATCACCGACGGCAGTTTCACTGGCACCCATTTGCTCAAAACTGCTCGGGTCCATGAAATGCCAGAATTCACCATCGGTATACAAGTACTGCATATCAGTATCCATTACATCAGCAGCTTCGACTGATTCACCGGACTTGAAGGTCTTCTCAACCACGCGGCCGGTTTTCAGGTTACGGATTTTTACCCGGTTAAATGCCTGGCCTTTGCCGGGTTTGACGAACTCGTTTTCAACAATGCTGCAGGGATCTCCGTCCTGCATGATTTTCAAACCGCCTTTGAATTCGTTAGTGCTGTACGATGCCATGGTGCAACCTGATCAATGTTTCTCGGCAGTATAACGCCGCAACTCTGCATCGACCAGCCATTATCGACGCGGCAGAGTTAAATGGACCGCGTCGATTCGTGGCAGTGCTTATCGACGATTCAAAAAAGCACGCAACAAACCTGAGCGATGCAGGTAATAAAGCAGCGTCATGATCGATGCAATTGCAGAGGCAAGATAAGTAAGAAAAGCTGCATTAAGTACTCGGCCCGCACCAGCGACTTCCTGCTCGTTAACGATACCGGCATTGACCATTGCTGTTTTAGCGCGGGCACTGGCGTCCCACTCAACCGGTAGAGTGACTACAGAAAAGACCACCGCAGCTGCAAATAAGACAACACCCGCGAGCACTACAGGAGTCCCCAGAGCCGGAGCGAGTGACATTAACATCATGCCAACCATCAGTACCGGCATCGACATTTTGCTGGAGATATTGGTAACCGGAACCAGCTTTGATCTCATTTGCAGGAATTTGTAGCCGGTGGCGTGCTGTAGCGCATGACCCGCTTCATGACAGGCAACGCCAATTGCAGAGATGGATCGCGCATTATATACAGGCTCCGAAAGACGCAGCGTTTTGTCCCGAGGGTCATAGTGATCGCTGAGCCGACCGCCGATAGGCTCAATTTTGCAGTCCGTGACGCCTGCACGCTGTAGCATCAGGTGAGCAGCTTCAGCTCCCGTCATATTACTGACAGTGCCAACAGTTTCGTATTTGCTGAAAGTCTTTTTGACCATCATGGAGGCCAGTCCGGAAAGTACCATGCCCGGCAGCATCACCATCAACATATAACCCATATCAAAGTACATAATAGTGCCCTCTGCCTTGTATTTGAGAATAAAAAACGCGCGCTAAGCGCATAATAACCAACATGGTATCTGATTCCGCATAGTTCAAGAAACTGTTATGGTTGTTGACAATTTATAGAGCAGTAATCAGCGAACGCGACACTTTTGTTGCAGCACACCCTCTTTTAATGCTCCGGATTATTCAACAACAGCATCCGCCACTTTTTGAAAACCGCGCGGCAGGCTAAGCCCGCGCTTTCCGCGAGCACTGCGATAATGCTCGAGATCACGATACTTGAGCGTTGTATGCCGTTTACCGCTGGTTATCCTGAGCGCCTGTTTTTGTCCGATTATTCGAACCAATTGCAGCTTCACGGACTCTTTTGCACCGGACTTCGGGATGGCGAGTATTTTGTTGCCCTTACCTTTGGCAAGCTCCGGCAACTCAGTGGTTGGAAACACGAGCATTTTACCATCAGTGCCAATAGCAACCACCAGGTCTGATTCGGGATCGTTAACACGCTGTGGCGCTAACACGACCGACCCCTTCGGCACGCTGAGTACGGCTTTACCCGACTTATTGCGACTACTCATATCACCAAGCTTGCCGATGAAGCCATAGCCGCTGCTGGTGGCCAGCAAAAATCGGGATGCATCATCGCCCATCATCACGCCGACAAAAAATGCACCATCGGGTGATTTGACCTTTCCGGCCAGCGGTTCTCCAAGACTGCGTGCCGAGGGCAATCCATGCGAGGCGACCGAATAGACTCGTCCTGTTGAGTCGAGAAACATGGCCGCCTGATTACTTCGACCGCGGGCGGAATCCTGATATTTATCACCGGACTTATAATTCAAAGACCGTGGATCAACATCGTGTCCCCTGGCAGCACGAACCCAGCCTTTTTGCGACAGCACCACCGTTGCAGGTTCAGAAGGCACCAGCTCCGATACATCCATGGCTTGCGCCGCATCGCGGGAGACAATCGGTGAACGTCGATCATCACCGTAGGTTTCAGCATCTGCAAGCAGCTCTTTTTTGACCAGCGTTTTCATGCGTGCTTTAGAGCCGAGAGTTTTCTTGAGATCAGCACGCTCCGCTTCAAGCTCTTCCTGTTCTCCACGGATCTTCATCTCTTCAAGTTTGGCAAGATGGCGCAGCTTTAACTCAAGAATGGCTTCAGCCTGAATGTCTGATAACTTAAAGCGTTTCATCAGGACCGGCTTGGGTTCATCGTTATTGCGGATGATCTTGATAACTTCATCAATATTCAGGTAAGCGATCAGCAAACCGGCAAGTATATGCAGTCGCTTCTCAACTTTGGCAAGTCGCCATTCGAGCCGTCTGGTAACCGTATCAAGCCTGAAGGTCAGCCATTCCTTGAGCACCCGGGGTAAGGTTTTAACTTCCGGCCTGCCGTTCAGACCGATCACATTCAGGTTAACGCGATAGGTTCTTTCGAGATCGGTTGTGGCAAACAAGTGGCCCATCAACGCGTCAATATCTACCCGGTTGCTGCGTGGTACGACGACAAAGCGAACCGCCTGCTTATGATCAGACTCATCTCGCAGATCTTCGACCATTGGCAGCTTTTTAGCCTGCATTTGCGCCGCTATCTGCTCCATGATACGTGAGCCCGATACCTGATGCGGCAATGCACTGATGACTATATTGCCGTCTTCCTTCCTATACACTGCACGCATACGCATGCTGCCGTGACCGGTTTCGTATATCGCCTGTAGCTCATCCGGGGTGCTGATTACCTCTGCAGATGTTGGATAATCCGGTCCCTTGATAAATTGCATCAGATCAGCCACAGATGCCCTGGGTTTTTCAAGCAGATGCACACAGGCATTGACCAGTTCACGTAGATTGTGTGGCGGGATATCAGTTGCCATTCCCACTGCAATACCCGTGGTGCCATTTAACAACACATGCGGCAATCGTGACGGAAGTACCGTTGGCTCTTGCAAGGTGCCATCAAAATTCAATTCCCAGTCGACAGTCCCCTGACCGAGCTCCTGTAAAAGCACCTTTGCTATTGCCGCCAGACGCGCTTCTGTGTAGCGCATCGCAGCAAAAGACTTTGGATCGTCCGGTGACCCCCAGTTGCCCTGGCCGTCAATCAACGGGTAGCGGTATGAGAACGGCTGCGCCATCAACACCATTGACTCATAGCAGGCAGAATCACCATGTGGATGAAACTTACCGAGCACATCACCCACGGTACGGGCTGATTTCTTGTGTTTTGAAACAGATGATAAACCCAGCTCGGACATCGCATAAATTATGCGACGCTGCACCGGCTTCAAGCCGTCGCCGATGTGCGGCAGCGCTCTGTCGAGGATGACGTACATGGAGTAGTCGAGGTAGGCCTTCTCTGTGAAGTCACTGAGTGGCTGCTCTTCGACATTGTCGAACAAATCCTGGGGCATCGTGTTCCTGCGCTGGTCGGTCAGCCGCGCATTGTAACCCGTAGGCGACAGGTATCGGAATAAATGCCTGCCTAGATTAGTGTCTTGTCAGTAAAAACCTGCACACAATTCATCTGACAGACGCCACTTTACAAACCGGCTCCACTGCAGCAGGACTGACAATCCGTCTTAATCGATCCGCCAGACAGTGTTAATCAGCAATATCGTATCAAATGAGACACACCGTTTCTCTCACTGTCAATTACCCATTCAAGCTTTGCCAGCAAAGCGAATGCTGGCTACTTCACAAATCGATACGTTCTCATTAGCGCCAATTTACAAAGGCTCTGAAGTTAGAAGTACCGGTTAATCAAGGAGATCGGGTACTTCATCCACTCTGACCACTTCAATTCAAGCACGATCAGACACAAGTTTTTTATCAAGAAAAATTCGACAGCGCCGATAACCTGCATCGCGTGTTCGGGGGTCATGTACTGAACACACGTTGAATTTTAAAATATTATAAAAAATATAGAGGCAACAGTATGAGCGATCGAATGATTCGTACGTATGGCTCGAAAGGGTGTGAGAACCTCACGAGACTGGCCGTAGTGGCCGCACTTTTAACCCTCGGCGCCTGTGGTGGCGGTGGTAGCGGAAGTGGAAGTACTTTTGGAAGTATAGACGAAAACATCGACCTGGATCTGTCGAACCTGCAGGAAATTCCTCTTGCTATTGGTGCCGCCACTGATGGCAGCTTTGAAGCAGCATCAGATGCAGCGGAAGCTGCAGCCGGTGAAACAATTGCAGTAGGTATCTTTAACAACGACAGTGTGCCTGAAGGCACGCAGTTCCAACTACTGGACCAGCCTGAAAACGGCTTCGCAGAACTGCTTGACTCCGGTGAGCTCGCATACACTGCAAACAGTGGTTACGAAGGTACAGACCGAGTCGAGTACGCACTGGTTGCACCGGACGGTAGTGTTTCTACCGGTAGCTTGTTTGTAGTTGTGTGTGCTGATTGTGATCTTTCCGAACCTGCTGTGGCAGCGGCAAGCCCGGGATTCGACGAGTCCGGTAATCCATTCTGCGCCAGCCCGACAGCAGATCCCGATGGCGATGGTTTTGGCTGGGAGAACAACAACACTTGCCGAGTTGCACCTGACGGTGTATCCGTAGGCGGCTCACTGACTGCCAACGCAGACAGCTTAACGCTCGACGCCGGTACCACATCAGCAGTTTCTGCATTTCGCAACGACGTTATTGCAGAGAGAAGTTCTGTTGAGTTCGATATCGATGTAGAACCGGTGAACGGTAGAATCGAAGCTGCAGATGCCGGTGTTGTAGTGTACACCGCTCCGGATGACTTCGAAGGCACAGACAGCCTGGTTTATCGACTGACAGACAGAGCTGGAAACACATCTGTTGCAAGTATTGATTTCAATATCGAGTGTGCATGGTGCGTTAACATGAGAGGCCTGCGACTGAGCTGGCCAGCGAACTCCGCTTCAGAGAATGTCGAGAGCTATCGTGTTTTCTTTGGGCCGGATGAAAACACTCATACCTCTACTGCACTGACTGAAGTCAGAGCAAGTAGTTTCTCTGGAAGTGCACCACACACGATATTTGATATCGAAAATGACCTTAACCTCACAGGTTCCGAGGGTGGTTGCTTCAGAGTAACAGCTGTACGAGGTAGTGAAGAATCAGAGCCATCAAATGCAGTCTGCTTTAACCTCGGTTAAACAACTAACTGCAATATAACAAAACAGATGTCTCAGGAAATAATGAAAGTAAGTTAATAAGGTATGAGCTACGGCCAGGTAGCAACACTACCAACAAAATAGCTGTCAAGCGACAGTATTCTCCGCCGAGCGCTTTTTTTAGCGCATTCTAACGGGGTGATCTCAGATCACCCCGTCTTTTTAAATACTCTACAGATTCGGGTGTAACGACACCGCAGTTTAATACAGGGTACACTCCTGTTGAATCGCTTGTCACAACTGACGCAACCTTCTCAATCGCTCAGTTATTTAAGTTCTTGAGGTCACAGACAGCTCATGCAGAAATCAATGCATCCTGAGTTGATAAACGAAGACTTTAATACTTCAGTCAGCATGACTGAGTTTACCTTCGAGACAGTCTATCCGCTGGAACTCACTCCTGAACGTTTTACCGGTTTAATGAAGCTTTCTAAAACCGAAGTATTCCATACCCGTTCAATTTATAATAATTTGCAGCAACAAGCCGGTAGCGACGAACCGGCTATCGAACCAGCTTATCGCCAATGGCGTGGTTTCGAAGTCTTTGTATTGGAAGGCACCTGCAGCAATGCCGGCAAAACATACACCCAGGGCAGCTATTTTCGTATCCCTGAACCTGAAGACAATAACCTCACCGCGGTTAACGACTGTATTCTGTTCGTCAAACTCAATCAGTTCCTGGATGGTGATACTGGTACTCGACACATTGAAACCCGCACACCTGACGAGTGGCTGCCCGGCCCGGTCGAGGGCATCGAGATCAGACCACTACACGTCTTTGATACCGAGAGCATCATGCTGTTGCGCTGGCATCATGCTGCAGAGTTCAGACCCAATCTTAACCCGCGCGGTGAGGAGATCCTGGTGATCAACGGTTTGTTACAAAACCGCGATCATCTGTATCGTCAATACAGCTGGATACGCAATCCAATTGAAGACTGGCGAAAATGGCATGGCAATACCGGCACACTGGCTTATTATAAGAGCGGTCACTTCCCCGATGACCCGGCCCGACAACAAGACAGCTGAATAAACTCTATCCCGCAATGACCAATTACAGCCAACTTCGCAGCAGCATAGTTCAATGGTCAAAATCGCTGGGCTTTAATCACACAGGCTTTACCAACACCGACCTCGGCCCCCACGAAACCAGATTTCTCAACTGGCTCGATGCAGGACACCATGGCGAAATGGACTATATGCAGCGCCATGCAGATCTGCGGCTGAAACCTTCAACACTACATGAGGGCACTATCAGCATTATCTCCGTCAGAATGAATTATCTGCCTGAAGATCACGCCGAACCCTGGTCAATCATAAACCAGGGCCGTCTGGGCTACATTTCGCGCTATGCACTCGGGCGCGACTACCACAAACTAATGCGTAAGCGCCTGCAAAAACTGGCACTGAAAATTCAAAACGAAGTCGGCCAGTTTGGCTACCGCGCGTTTGTAGACAGCGCACCGGTACTGGAGAAAGCAACTGCTGAAAAAGCCGGGCTTGGCTGGATAGGAAAACACTCCAACCTGCTGAGTCGGGATGCAGGCTCGTGGTTTTTTCTCGGTGAACTTTATACTGATCTGCCACTTGCGGATACAAGCATTGATACAGCAGAAAACCATTGTGGCAATTGCAACGCCTGCATTGATATCTGCCCGACTAACGCCATCATTGAACCTTATGTAGTCGACGCTCGAAGATGTATCTCCTATCTGACCATTGAACTCAGAACATCAATCCCGCTTGAGCTGAGACCACTAATGGGTAACCGTATCTACGGTTGTGATGACTGTCAGCTTGTCTGTCCCTGGAACAAGTTTCTGCAACATACCTCGGAAAAAGATTTCAGCCCGAGAGACAATCTCGATTCAGCTGCTCTCACCACACTGTTTGCCTGGACAGAAACCGAATTTTTACAACGTACCGAAGGCTCCGCAATACGACGCATAGGACACGAATGCTGGCTGCGCAATATTGCAGTGGCCATGGGTAACGCACCTGCAGACAGTGAAATCATCAGTGCACTGACAACGCGCAAATCACATCCATCAGAGATGGTACGCGAACATGTTGAGTGGGCGCTTGAGCAACAGACACGAGCATAGAACGGGCCCGTATCAGTTATAACTCATGGGTTATCAGCCGTCACCGCGTTCTTTGCGTAACGAATCCAGTTTACGCGCTATTTGTATTTCAAGTCCACGCTCAACCGGATTATAAAACGTCGGTTGAGTCACGCCCTCCGGAAAGTAAGTCTGTCTGGCAGCAAAAGCCCCCTCAGCATCATGATCATATTGATACTCCGCACCATAGCCGAGTGATTTCATCATAGCGGTCGGCGCGTTGCGCAAGTGCACCGGCACATCCAGATTGCCGGACTCTTTAACAAATGCCATGGCCTCTTTGTATGCTGTATAGGCAGCATTGCTTTTTGCAGCACAGGCAAGATAAATAATCGCCTGTGCCAGCGCGAGTTCGCCTTCCGGACTACCGAGTCGTTCAAAGATTGCCCAGCCATCCAGTGCGATCTGCAGGGCCCGCGGATCAGCGTTGCCGATATCTTCAGTGGCCATTCGTACTACACGCCTTGCGATGTAATGCGGATCACAACCACCATCAATCATGCGACAAAACCAATACAACGCTGCATCCGGATCACTGCCTCTGACAGACTTATGCAGCGCCGATATTTGCTCGTAGAAAATATCACCACCTTTGTCAAAGTGACGCAGCGAATCACGTGTGACCTCAGCGACTATATCCATGGTAATTGTTTTCTTGCCGTTAACGTCTGCTACCGCTACGTCATGAGCAAGTTCAAGTAACACCAGTGATCGGCGAGCATCACCATCTGCAGCATTGGCAAGTGCACTGATGACCTCTTCGTCCGCAGTGGTATTCTCAAGCCCGCGCGCATCACCACCCAAGCCGCGCCTGATAATTTCTTTGATATTGTCTGCAGACAATCGCTTCAGCACATACACCCGCAGTCTTGACAGTAAAGCATTGTTTAGCGCGAAAGACGGGTTTTCTGTTGTCGCACCAACAAAATAAAAAGTACCATCCTCTATGTGAGGCAGGAAGGCATCTTGCTGTGCCTTGTTAAAGCGATGGACTTCATCAACAAACAAAACCGTACGTTTGCCTTGCGATGCAAACGCATGCTGGGAGTCTTCAACTGCTTTGCGAATGTCTTTTACTCCAGCAAGTACCGCAGAAAGACTGATAAAAGATGCATCGCACTGATTAGCCAGTACGCGTGCAAGCGTTGTTTTGCCTGTGCCAGGTGGTCCCCAGAAAACCATGGAGTGCAGTTGCTGGTTTTCAATCGCACTGCGAAGCGTACTGGTATTACCCAGCAACTGAGATTGTCCGCTGAATTCCTCAAGCCGCCTGGGCCTGAGACGGTCCGCCAGTGGCGCTTGCGGTGCGCTATCCCCGAGCAGGTCAAATTGCTGTGACATCAGCAGACTTTAACAGATTGACCGACATCGTCCTCGACCATCTGCGTCACGCCATCAATCGAGAGCCTTGTGGAATAAGCAGATGTCAGTGCTCATCAAATGAAAGGGTAATTTCATCCGTTAATGGAATCGATTGACAGGTCAGCGCCAGACCCCGTTCCACTTCAAAATCTTCAAGCGCATAATTGGTTTGCATCTCAACTTTGCCCTTAATGACTTTGGCGCAGCAGGTCGAACACACGCCACCCTTACAGGAAAATGGCAGCTCAATATTGGCCTTTTGCGCCGCTTCAAGAACTGTCTCGCCCGCGCGAGACATTTCAAATACACGCGTTTGGCCGTCGATAATGACAGTCGCTTTAACATCTTTTCTGGCGGAAGCATCACTTGTTTCAGGGCGCGCTTTCTTCGGCGGTACGCTTTCGAAAAGCTCGATTTTAATATTTTCTTTCGGCAAGCCATGGGCCTGCAACTTTTCTGATATGAGAAATAATAAATCTTTGGGACCACAGATAAAAGCTTTATCAGTGGCAGCGGGTGACATCCACCTTGTGAAAAGTTGATCCAGTTTCTCGCCGTCAAGGCGGCCATTTAAGATATCTATATCACCTGCATCGGTCTTAAGGATATGCAGAATCGAAAGCCTTGTTAAAAATCTATCCTTCAAATCACTTAACTCATCTCGAAACATAATCGTATTAAAGGATCGGTTCACATAAGTCAGAATGACCTTTGCATTCGGTTCAGATTCTAAAATAGTTTTTGTAAGCCCAAGTATCGGCGTGATGCCGCTGCCGACAGCAAACATGAGATAGTTTTTCTGCGCCTCCGGCTCGATAACATCATGAAACTTCCCCTGAGGCGGCATGCTCTCGAGTATGTCTCCTACTGATAGCTCTTCATTTGCCCATCGGGAAAACCAGCCGCCATCAACTTTTTTAATACCAATACGAAGTTGATTATCATTCGCACTTGAACAAATGGAGTATGAGCGCCTTAACTCCTCTCCTTCGAATGTTTTTTTGAAGGTAAAATACTGACCCGGTATATAATTAAAGTGCTCCGCATCCTCTTCGGCAGGCTTGAGGGTAACGACCACAGCATCTCTTGTATCTTTGCGGATATCCGTAACGCGCAATGGATAAAAATTCACCATAAGACCTCTAAAGCGCCTTAAAGTAGTCAAAGGGTTCAAGACATGTCTTGCAACGGTAACTCGCTTTGCAAGGCGTAGACCCGAATTGACTAATGCGTTCGATGTTTTGCGACTCGCATCGTGGACACGCAATATTGGCTTGTTTTGCTCCTGTCAGGCTTATCATACCGGCACATGTCTCGCCTTCAACGGGTGGTACGATTCCATAGTCTTTGAGCTTTTGACGACCGCCATCAGTTATCCAACGGGTGGTCCATGCAGGCGACAGAACAGAGCGAATTTTCACATTCTTTAATCCCTTTTCAGCCAAAGCCTTTTGAATGTCGAATGAGATCACACTCGTCGCCGGACAGCCCGAATAGGTTGGGGTTATATCAATGCAGAGCATGTCATCATCCCAGGCCACATTGCGAACAATGCCCAAATCGACCACAGAAATCACAGGAATTTCAGGATCAGGAACGCTAGCGAGCCACTCCCATATCTGCTCCTCGTCTGGCAAATTTGCTTGAAGCGTGGCCATAACTACCAGGAGGCCCCGGGATAGCTACGCTGCAAATGTTGCATCTCTGCCAATAGCGGACCCATCGCCTCATTATGAATTCCAGACTTACCGCCTGAACGCATTAACGCATTTTCAGGTAATTTCAACCTGGCAGGAGGCAGAACTTTATCAAGATGACTTTGAAAGGCTTCGCCGACTTGCGCTAAATCAGGCGCCACGCCTTCTTCATGCATCAAACTATCTAACTCATCAGCTTCATGTAACTCACCCGTAAAACGCCATAGTGAGTTTAAGGCGTTTTGCATTCTCTCATGGCTCTCAATGGTTCCATCACCAAGCCGAATGATCAGGTCTGTTGAGCGCTCAAGATGATAGGCAACTTCATTGACGGATTTCTGTGCAATCTCAGCTACCTTTTTATCTTTTGAGGACCCCAGTGCCTGGAGCATGGGATAGTGCCAACAGTCAAAAAGGAATTGCCGCATGAGGCTATAACCAAAATCCTTATTAGGCTGCTCCACGAGAAGAACATTTGAGAACTCACGTTCACCTCTTAAAAAGGCCAGATTATCTGCAGTTGTGGGTTCAGCGTTTAACTCTGCCGCATAATTCAGCCAGTTCGTCGCTTGCCCAATTAAGTCCAGTGCGACATTCGCGAAAGCAATATCTTCTTCTAATGCAGGGGCATGACCACACCACGCTGAAACCTGCTGCCCCAGGATGAGAGCATTATCACCCAAACGAAGAACGTATTTTTGTAAATTACTTTGACCTGCATTTGTCATCACATACTCCCGACATCATCAGGAATTTTGAAAAACGTTGGATGACGATAGACTTTAGAATTTGCGGGCTCAAAATAAGGCCCCTTTGCCGTAGGCGAACTCGCTGTAATATCACGCGATGGAACAATCCAGATTGAAAGTCCTTCATTTCTTCGCGTGTAAACATCACGCGCATTTTTCATGGCCATTTCTGCATCCGGTGCATGAAGGGATCCAACATGGCGATGTGCTAAGCCATGTTGCCCGCGGATAAATATTTCCCAAAGCGGCCACTCACGTTTACTCATGTCATTGATCCTTATTCAGCCGCAACTTTACGCGTAGCCTGTTTTTCTGCATGAGCGTCCAGCCCTTCACGAAACCAGGCCCCGTCATCCCACGCCTTGTTACGCGCGGCTAAACGCTCAACATTGCAAGGGCCGTTGCCTGCGATAACGGAAAAAAATTCATCCCAGTCCGGCTCGCCAAAATCATAGCCACCGCTCTCATCATTCCATTTCAATTCCGGGTCAGGCACTGTGAGGCCCAAATATTCTGCTTGAGGTACAGTTTGATCGATAAACTTCTGACGCAATTCATCATTTGAATCCTGCTTGATATTCCATGCAAAACTCTGTGCTGAATGAACACTGTCTTTGTCGGATGGACCAAACATCATCAGCGATGGCCACCACCATCGGTTAAGTGCATCCTGCGCCATTTCTTTCTGAGCGTCTGTCCCCTCGCAGAGGCGCATCATAAGATCAAATCCCTGACGCTGATGAAAACTCTCTTCTTTACACACACGAATCATCGCCCGCGCATAAGGTCCATAAGAGCATCTTTGTAACGGCACCTGGTTCATGATGGCTGCGCCATCCACAAGCCAGCCAATGGCACCGATATCGGCCCATGATAATGTTGGATAATTAAATATAGACGAGTACTTGGCTTTACCGCTCAAAAGCTCTTCTGTCATTTCATCTCTGGAGATCCCCAAAGTTTCTGCGGCACAATAAAGATATAACCCATGCCCCGCTTCATCCTGAACTTTGGCGATCAATATCGCCTTACGCTCTAACGTCGGGGCGCGCGTAATCCAGTTGCCCTCAGGCAACTGACCGACAATTTCAGAATGCGCATGCTGTGAGATTTGACGCTTAAGTGTTTTACGATACCCCTCCGGCATCCAGTCCTTTGGTTCTATTTTGGCACCCGCATTTATGCGTTCCTGGAAGGCCCGCTCATCAGGCTCCATATCCTCAAGCGCTTTCAAACCAGCACCCGTAGATTTTACCATTTGTGCATACATCTCATACCTCCATCATTAAGAGCTGACCTTTATCATTCGGTCAATTCCAGCGACATGACTTTTGCGTTAAACCCGTTCATAAATCGACGCAATTCCCTGCCCGACACCGATACACATAGATGCAAGTGCTGTGCTGGCACCTGTGTGATGTAACTCTTCGATGGCTGACATGACAATACGTGTGCCTGACATACCCAATGGATGCCCCAGGGCTATGGCTCCCCCGTTCGGGTTTACATGCTCGGCATCATCGGCCAAACCTAATATTCGCAATGTTGCCAAAGACTGAGATGAAAAGGCCTCATTGATTTCAATAATATTTATATCACTAATCTTCAGCCTGGCTTTTTCTAAAACTCTCTGGCTCGCAGGCGCGGGCCCAATACCCATAATGCGCGGCGGAACCCCCACTGTCGCGCCCGTAATGAACCTGGCACGCGGTGTCAGCCCATGCCGTTTAACGCCATTTTCTGACGCAATAACAACGGCCGCCGCCCCATCATTTACACCAGACGCATTTCCAGCCGTGATTGTACCGCCTGCCTTGACGATGGGTCTTAACTTACCCAAAGCTTCAAGAGAGCTATGTCTGGGATGCTCATCCGTATCAAAAATCAAAGCATCCTGTTTCCGTCTTGGGATAGAAACCGGAACGATCTCCTTCGCCAAACGACCCGACTTTATCGCTGCTTCAGCCTTTTCCTGGCTGCGTTTGGCAAAGAGATCTTGATCTTCGCGGCTAATATTGTATTCCTCAGCCACGTTTTCTGCAGTTTCGGGCATGCTTTCAGCCCCGTAGACTTCCTCCAGCGCCGGATTAGTAAATCTCCAGCCAATAGACGTGTCATAAATCTCTGCATTTCTTGAAAAGGCCGTCGGTGATTTTGGCATAACAAAAGGCGCGCGCGTCATAGATTCAACTCCGCCTGCGATAATTAAATCAGCGTCTCCCGCCATGATCGCGTGGCAAGCCATGGTTATGCTATTCATGCCTGACCCACAGAGACGATTCACAGTGGTTCCCGGAACTTTCTCACCCAGGCCTGCAAGTAACGCCGCCATTCGGGCCACATTACGATTATCCTCACCGGCCTGGTTTGCACAGCCATAAATCAGATCATCAACCTGCTCCCAATCAATGTTCTTATTTCTGTCTTTCAAAGCCTTTAACGGGATAGCTGCAAGATCATCAGTTCTGACAGATGAAAGCGAACCGCCAAAAGCACCAATTGGAGTTCGAATAGCATCACAAATGAAAGCCTCTGACATGTTCATTTCTCTTCTAAATTAAAACCTCGAATGATGCGAGACAAACCTTAAAACGTTGCGCTAATCCGTTCATGCGGCCAGGTTACGATGACATTATAAATTCGGTTACATTATTTTCTTTAATTACATGCATAGGCGATTGCCAAACCCGCCAGAGCATAAAACAGCTCACCATGAATAGCTTTAAACACGTTGCGCATTTCAGTTTTTACTTTAAAGCTGACGCGGGCTCCATCCAACACTTCGTTCTCAAAAGTGGTATCCCAAACCCTGACCATACCTTCATAACCAATCATGTGATTTGCAATTCGCTTAGCCTGAACTTTTGCTTTGCTCAATTTCAAACCCTATAATTGACCGTCCATTCGGTTTATTATAAGAGTTCGCTCTGATAAGGCAAACCAGGAATAAAAAATAACGGAGACAGACGTGGCAGATTACAAAACGATTGAATTATCCGTAAAAGACAGTGCAGCCGTTCTGACACTCAATCGTCCAGACCGATTAAATAGTTTCACGGTCGAAATGCATAAAGAAATGCAAGCCGCTCTAACCGAGATCGAGACAGACTCCTCTATCCGTGCCTTATTATTGACCGGATCTGGCAAAGGATTTTGCGCGGGCCAGGACCTCAATGACAGAGCCGTTACACCTGGTGGCGAAGCGGTTGACCTTGGGCAGTCATGCGAAACTTATTGGAACCCCATGGTGCGTCGTCTGTCCGAGATGCCCATACCTGTCATCTGTGCGGTCAACGGCGTTGCAGCGGGCGCGGGGGCTAATGTTGCTCTCGCTTGCGACATAGTCATGGCGGCTAAATCTGCCAAATTCATTCAGTCCTTTGCCAATATTGGCCTTATCCCTGACTCAGGTGGCTCATGGATACTGCCTCGTCTCATCGGTCAGGCCAGAGCCATGGCCATCACGCTTACGGGCGAACCAGTTATGGCTGAAAAAGCAGAAAGCTGGGGCATGATTTATAAAGCCGTTGATGATGAGAATTTAATGACGGAAGCCCTGAAGCTAACGACACAACTCGCAACCGGACCTACACGCGGTCTTGCGGAAACAAAAAAACGCATCCGGGAGTCCTCCTTAAATACATTACAACAAGAACTCGATCTTGAACGCGATGCCATGCGCGAACTTGGATACTCAAAAGATTATGCCGAGGGCGTTGCCGCCTTTATAGAAAAACGTAAACCCGTATTTACAGGACAGTAGGAACGATTCATGTCGGCACAAATATTAGAAAATTTTGTCGCGCAACAATGGATGCAAGGTCAATCCGGTCTTGTCGATATTTGCTCTGCTGTCACAGGTGAAACCGTCGCCCAAACCAGTTCAAGCGGTATAGATTTCAAAGAAATGGCTGACTATGCGCGAAATGTCGGTGGCCCGGCACTCCGCGCTATGACACTGCATGAAAGAGCTTATATGGTCAAAGATCTCGGCCTGGCTCTGTCTGCAAGAAAAGAAGAACTCTATGCCTTAAATAGTCATACAGGCGCCACGCGTCGCGATGGATGGGCGGACATTGAAGGCGGCGCGATGACTTTATTTTCTGCTTCATCGCAAGCGCGCCGTCATTTCCCGGATGCTCATGTCATCATTGATGGCGGCCCCGAACAAATCTCCAAAACCGGGTCATGGATGGGACAACATATCTATACCTCTCTCCAGGGCATAGCGCTGCATATCAATGCGTATAACTTTCCGGTTTGGGGCATGCTTGAAAAACTGGGTGGTGCATTAATAGCCGGCGCGCCGGTTATCGTAAAGCCCGCCACTTCTACAGTTTATTTATGTGAACATGCCGTGCGCATTATGATTGAATCCGGCGCACTCCCTGACGGCGCCCTGCAACTTATTGTCGGCAGTACAGGTAATTTATTTGATCATCTTGAAGGCCAGGATGTTGTCTCTTTTACTGGCTCAGCTTCAACTGCAGCAAAGCTCAGAGCCCATCCAACAGTTATTAAAAACAATGTACGTTTCATCGCAGAGCAAGATAGTTTAAACGCATCCGTACTGGGACCGGATGCGACTGCCGAGTCTCCGGAGTTTGAACTTTTCATCAAAGAAGTTACGAATGAAATGACCGTAAAGGCGGGTCAAAAATGTACAGCTATTCGACGCGCTTTTGTACCGGAAAATATGATGGACGCTGCACAGGAAGCTCTTACAGACAGACTGGCAAAAATTTCAGTGGGTAATCCGGATTCAGAGGGCGTTCGCATGGGGGCTTTGGTAAGCCAGTCTCAGCGCAATGACGTTCGTGAAAAGGTGGCTCAATTATCCGAACAGGCAGATGTTGTTTTTGGTGATCCCCTAAATTTAGATCCTGTCGACGCAGATATTAAAAACGGTGCATTTATCTCACCTGTTTTATTGCGATGTAATACCCCGTGGAAGGCACCGAAAATCCATTCCGTGGAAGCCTTTGGTCCGGTATCCACTCTCATGCCATATAAAGACCTGAATGACGCCGTTAGCCTCTGCAATGAAGGCCTTGGCTCGCTGGTTATGTCACTTTTTACCTACGACCCGAAAATCGCACGGGAGATTGTGATGGGGTCGGCGTCCTTCCATGGCCGTATCGCGATGATCAACAGAGACAATGCCGGAGAAAGTACTGGACATGGCTCTCCGTTACCGACTTTGGTTCATGGCGGGCCGGGCCAGGCGGGCGGTGGCGAAGAACTCGGTGGTGTTCGCGGCATTAAACATTATATGCAACGCACCGCGCTTCAGGGAACACCCGCGCTGATTTCAGCTGCAACAGAAGTGTGGATGAAGGGAGCCTCGGTAGAAACCGAAGGCGCACATCCTTTCCGTTTTAATTTTGATGACATTTTCATCGGCAAAACGTTAGTTACTGAAAGCCGAACTATCACATTAGAAGATATAGAACACTTTGCAGAGTTCACGGGCGATAATTTCTACGCCCACATGGATCAAGCCGCGGCAGAGGCCAACCCGTTCTTCCCCGGGCGGGTTGCACATGGTTATCTTCTACTCTCATTTGCGGCCGGTCTTTTTGTTGATCCCGCGCCCGGCCCGGTCCTGGCTAATTATGGACTGGACAATTTACGCTTCCTTACTCCCGTGTCACCCGGTGATACGATCAAGGTCAGGCTTACAGCGAAAAACAAAAAAAGACGTAATAATGAATATGGCGAAGTTAAATGGGATGTTGAAATCACAAACCAAAATGACGAGCTTGTTGCAACCTACGACCTTCTAACAATGAATGCGATTGAGAAATAATCATGACACCAGATTATAAGCCGCTTCTAGATGACACTGAGAAATTGTCCATTGCAGAGTTAAGAGACCTGCAATTAGAACGACTGAAAAACTCTCTGTCTCATGCGTATAACAACTCCAAATCCTATCGTAAAAAGTTTGACGACCATGGGGTCACACCCGCAGACCTGCAGACACTAGAAGATCTGGAAAAATTTCCCTTCACAGCTAAAGAAGATTTGCGGCAAGCGTATCCGTTCGATTTTTTTGCCAAACCCATGAATGAAATTTGTCGAATTCATGCGTCTTCAGGAACGACCGGCCAACCAACCGTCGTTGGTTACACTAAAAATGACATAGACATGTGGGCCGATGTTGTCGCGAGATCAATTCGCGCTGCAGGCGGACGGCCCGGGATGAAATGCCATGTCGCCTATGGCTATGGCCTTTTTACGGGCGGCCTTGGCGCGCACTACGGTGCAGAAAAATTAGGCTGCACAGTCATTCCCATGTCAGGCGGACAAACTGAAAAACAAGTCTCCCTGATTCAAGACTTCAAACCTGAAATTATCATGGTGACACCAAGCTACATGTTGTCAATTTTGGATGAATTCAAAAGGCAAGGCTTAGACCCTCGGAAAAGCTCACTTAAAATTGGCATTTTTGGCGCAGAGCCATGGTCGGACCAGATGCGTAAAGAAATCGAACTCGCCTTTGATATAGATGCTGTCGATATTTATGGATTATCTGAAGTGATTGGTCCCGGAGTGGCAAACGAGTGTATAGAAACGAAAGATGGGCCTACCATTTGGGAAGATCATTTTTATCCTGAAATCATAAACTCCGAAACAGGAAAACCTGTGGCGGATGGCGAAATAGGCGAGCTTGTTTTTACCTCTTTAACTAAAGAAGCCATGCCAATCATTCGCTATCGCACGCGAGATCTCACACGGCTGTTACCCGGCACGGCTCGCAATATGCGTCGTATGGAAAAGGTAACGGGCCGAAATGATGACCTTATGATAATTAGAGGCGTCAATGTCTTCCCCACTCAAATAGAAGAAATTATTTTACAAATACCTGACCTCTCTCCTCACTATTATTGCGAAATATCACGCCCGGATAGAATGGATATTTTGACCGTTGTCGTGGAAGCAAAAGCAGGTTGTGGTGATGAGCAGAGAAACGAAGCTGCGAGTCAACTGCAGTCCCGCATAAAAACTCTGATCGGGGTCTCAGCAATTATCGATGTACGACCAGAGAATTCACTCGAACGATCACCTGGCAAAGCAAAACGAATTCTTGATTCACGTTAAGTGAGAACCTCAAATGATCGTTTTAAATTCATGGTGAAAAAGGTAACCAGCCTGATAAAAGCTGAGATGGTCACAGCGAAATACTCAGGAATAGTCCAAGGGTTTTATCGGTTGGGATATGGCACGTAGAAAAGCAGATAACTACGACAGTAAACGGGACACAATTACCACTAACGCCGCGAAGCTTTTTGCTGCAAAAGGCTTTGGCGGGGCTTCAATTTCAGATATTTCAAAAGCCTGTAATATGTCGAAGTCTCTCATCTATCATTATTACAGTGCCAAAGAAGATATCCTTTACGGGGTCATGACTGATCATATTGATAAACTGACATCGGTTATAAACGATAAGGATTTAACGGATACAGACCCAAAGCAGGAATTTCATAATCTAACTCTTGCTTTATTAAGATGCTATGCAGGCGCGGAAGATGCTCAAAAAGTCTTACTCTATGAACTTAATAAACTCACGGTAAAACAGCGAAACGACATCGTCACAAAACAAAGAGCGATCATCGATAGATTTGAACAAGTCTATATCCGGGTAGATCGGAGTGTTGAAGGCAATTCGGCACTTTTACGTTCCAAAATTATGTTGTTCTTTGGCTCGGTGAACTGGATTCACACCTGGTATAATCCAAAGGGTGCAATCAGTCGTGATGGACTTGCCAGAATGGCAGTCGAAAATACGATTGGCTAGGAGTCTGCGCGGCAGAACCTCTGCTACTGCGAACGC
>CAZKAQ010000062.1:7402-21135 GCA_964550655.1 uncultured Granulosicoccaceae bacterium | reverse complement strand
GCATACCACTGCCCAGTGCTACCGCACCACCTAATACCTTGGCGATTAACAGAGCAGCCAGTATGGCCAGTGGCAGATTTTCATTTAATGCGAGTGCCGTGCCTTCATATCCGACCCCGAGTGCCAATGGGTAGTAAAGCGCAACAACACCAATGAAAATACCGCCAAATACAGGCCGGACCCAGACAGGAATTGTGGCCATGTCATAGCCTGCACGGCAACAAGCTACCAAATAGATAAAAACCTGTACCAGCAGTGCGGCGATGAAACCGAGCATCGCAAAGGCCGGTAACTCCCAAAGAGAACCGATTTGATAATCCGGCAAACTGAATTCCGGTCGATTGCCGTAAACACTGTGGCGAACAATCACAGCCCCCATTGCAGCCACAACAACCGGTGCAAATACCCGAAGCGCGTAGTAACCAACAACGACTTCGAGTGCAAATATAACCCCTGCAATAGGTGTGTTGAATGACGCAGTAACAGCCGCCGCAGCTGCACAACCCAATAGCGTCAGTGATTGCGCGCGTTTCAAATTGAACCGCTCTGCCAGCCATGATGTCAATGAGGCACCAATATGCACCGCAGGTCCTTCACGCCCGAGTGGAGTACCCGTACCCAGAGACACGGTTGTTGCAAATGCGGCAGTGATTCCGGAACGCACATCCATTTTGCCTGCCCGCAAAGCACTCGCCTCCATTACATCTGCAATGCCGTGGACTCTCTGACCGGGAATCACACGCAACATTAAACTGATAACAATACCGCCGAGTATCGGCGCCAGTAAGACAGACCATCCTGAGAAACGCGACTGCATCTCATCGGGATCATCAGATGTTAATTCACCAAAAAAAATATTCTGCAAAAAATCGATGCATTCAATTAATGCAACAGTAGTGGCTCCGACCAACAAGCCGGTAATAGCCGAGAGCAGAAAAAATCCGAGTCTGCTGTTGGTGAACCTCATCTGGAAGCAGACTAAAGCTTGAGATTTAACATCAGTAACGCGGACTTGACAGATCTTCAGATTCCGCACTCGGACCACCTGCCTGACGTTCGAGCAGATCCCGAATCTCACTCAGCAACACAACAGATGGCTCTGGTGCCTGTGGTGCCTCTTCCTGTTGCTTACGGACTTTATTGAGCAACTTGATAACAACAAATATAGCGGCGGAAACTATAAGAAAACTAATCAGGGTGTTAAGAAAATTACCCCAGTTAATGGTGATGGCACCGGCAGACTTAGCTGCTTCAAAAGAGGCATAGGGTGCGGCAGTTGATCCTTCTTTTAATACAGTAAAAATTGCACTGAAGTCCACACCGCCCAGTAGTAATCCAATCGGTGGCAGCAGAATATCTTCGACCAGACTGGCGACGATGGTTCCGAACGCCGCACCAATAACAATACCGACAGCCATATCAACCATATTGCCGTCGAGAACAAACTTTTTGAATTCGTCTAACATTTACTGTCTCCGCTATCTGATATTCATTTCGGGATAGCAGGGAGAATAGCAAAAGCCTGACACTTCGTTGATCACCTGACAGCAATGTCAACACCACAAGTCTGCAATTGCCAGCTATATGAGGTGTCACCAGTTTGGCAACACCTCATTACAGCTCGCAAATTCAGACGCAGAACTGCCGGCAGGCCAATGGGTAAAAGTAAAAGCCTGCCAATTTTACGAACCAGCTAATCTACTGGTTCCTGCCTTCTGGTTAACCAGACTAGTTTGCAAGCAGGGAAGGCTGCTCGCTGTCCGATGAAACAGAGGCAGATTCACTTGCCGATGTCTCGCTGGATGCCGTGTCGGTGGCCGGTGTCAGCGTGACAAACTCGCGAATGCGATCAAGTGTCTTAACACCTATGCCCTGCACCTGGACCAGGTCGTCAACAGTGGCAAAAGGACCATTAGCTTCCCGGTAGTCGACAATTGCCTGCGCCTTTGATGTTCCAATACCGTTGATGTCTTTAGCCAGTGTGGCTACATCAGCAGAATTGATATCGACCTGTGATGCGTGGGAAAGTGTAAAAACAACCGGAATGAAAAATAAAACCAAAATACTACATGTAAAACTACGCATATACTTCAACATCTTTACTACTCCAATTACTTAAGCTTCGACTGGTGAAAATAGCCTGCCCGGTCAGCCAGCCTCTGCCGAACCAAGCGCCGCCAGTTATCTAACGGGACGCCAAATCTAGCACAGTGAATTTTGAACAATTCGGAATTAGTTCACAAAAACGCTCGATAAAGTGCAGCAGGTCACATTAGTTTGTTGAACTGATTCACACTGGGCTCGCGAGCGATCAGGCACTTTCCAATTCGTGAATCGGAAGACGTACCGTTATTGTGGTGCCTTCACCTTCAACACTGGAAGCAGATACCTGCCCGCCATGTTGCTTCACAACAGTCGCTACCAGGGCGAGACCAAGCCCTGTGCCTTTGAAACTTTTCTGTACATCAGGATCACGATGAAAGCGCTCGAACAGTTTATCTATACGCGATTCCGGTATACCGATACCCTGATCAACGACTTCGGTTTCTACCCATCGGCCATCTACAATAGATGTTGAAATGATCACCTTCGTTGTTTGTGGAGAATACTTAATAGCGTTGCCGACCACATTAATAAAGACACGCTCAAGTAAGCTGAAATCCGCAATTACCCATACGTCTTCATCAATATCTTTAACAACGAGATCTATATTCTTCTGGCGCGCCTGTGGCTGCAGTTGATCGATTGTTCCTTCTATAAGATTTTCAAAAAATACTGGCTGCAAGTGCTCTACAGAAAGATTCTCCGCATGAGTTAAGCCGAGTAAGTCATCAATCATTTTCATGGTTTTATTGATGTTTGACTCTACCTGAAGCAAAGGTGCAACATCTTTCTCTGGTGGAGCA
This sequence comes from uncultured Granulosicoccaceae bacterium, assembly GCA_964550655.1. Classification (GTDB taxonomy): domain Bacteria; phylum Pseudomonadota; class Gammaproteobacteria; order Granulosicoccales; family Granulosicoccaceae. The sequence goes on along the minus strand of CAZKAQ010000062.1, from coordinate 18,229 downwards.
TTCTCACGTTGCTGAGAGACCAGATAAAGCGAGGAGATCAAAGGCGAACGCAGATCGTGGGATAAATATTCAATCAATTCAGAGCGCAGTCGTTCAGCTCTTCGCAGTTCACTTAAATCAACTGCACTGGCCACAATTAATCGCTCTGACAGATCATCACCGAGCACATTAAAATCAATTATCAGCTCGTCTTCTCCATGAGTGTAAGTCATCTGTTTGTTCTGATCATGCAGCATAATAGCTTCAAAAGCTTCACGATCTATCTGCAACGGATCTTTACCAATACTGACAAAAAAATCAAAAAGTGTCGTATCAGTTAAATCCAGATCTTTAAACATATCAAAGGCCAGCTCGTTGTTACGTAACAACTCGCCCACCGTATTCCATACAATCAAACCTGCCGGACTACCATTGAAGATATTATCGTTCAACACCTTAAGCTGCAGCATGCGCTGATTCTGTCTGCTTAGTCTGTCCGCATCATTCTGTAAGCCTTCAATGGTGCCACCAACATTGGGCCGCTCAACTAAATCCTGCAATCTGGATGCATTATCAAGATATTTCCCGAAGCGATTACTCAGCGCAGAGTCTGCAAATTGATAACCAACAACCAACGGATTCGTCGATGCAAATTTTTTAATCCTCATCCCGTCACTCGTCACCCAGTCAGGTGAGCTGACTTTTTCTATTTCAGATACACCGAGTTTACCAGTGCCTTGAAGATCTCCGTTTGAATACACAAACCACGATTGAAGACCAAGATGAATACGGGCATTTTCAAACAAACTCACCAGCGGCGCGCCACTGGTGACATCCAGCTCATCTTCATAGATAGCAAGTTTGTTGGTTTCGGTTCTCAGAAAGCGGGTTGCAAATTCCAACCGATGCCAGGTCCAGATCGGAAATGCCAACAATATTGGCAATGAAGACAGTAAGGGTGCGAACCAGACTCCGGCATACCGGTAAAGCATAAAGCTGAAAAACACAGGTAACAACGCCAGCAACACGGTATTTAAAAAACCCCAGCGCGGTCTTAGTTTTGAATACACTGCCAGCAACAAGGCGATGGAAAATGCTACAAATACAAAGTTAAGCAATGGTCCAATGGCGCTTCTCATTGTTCCGGTATGAAGCGCATGATAGATGTTGGCATGCACCTCGACTCCGGGAATTGGTTGATCAACCCCGAGAATCGGCGTCGGCACAGCATCACCAAGGCCTGTTGCGGTCAGACCAAAAAACACCACACTGTCCTTGATAAGACTTTGGTCAAAATTGTTCTGCAATACATCAATAGCGGAAATGGTTGTGAAGGTGCCCTTTGGACCGCTAAACGGAATCAGAACTTCATAGTCCCCAACCCAGTTAGTTGCTGTATCCGTGTGTTGCACTCGCACGCCCGGCAGTTTCTCGGGCGCTATGCCTTTGGTCTCCATTGCCACTAACGAGAGCATGGGCCAGTGCGGTTTCTTGAAACCCGCCTTGAGAAATACTCGGCGAACAATACCGTCGCTGTCTATTGGCAGAAAGATGTGTCCGAGTTCGCGCGCTGCCAATGCTATTTCGGGGATTGGCAATCGCTCACCATCTTTAATATCAGCACCCCTGCCTTCGGTCACAATCGGCAGTATTACATTGCCGGATTTTTGAATGGCATAAGCGATGCGCTCATCCCCCTCCGGGTCTGTGACACCGAAGTCGGAATACAACACATCTATAAGGATTGTTTTCGCACCGGCTGCAGACAGATTGCCAATTAATTCGGCCTGATCACGGCGTGGCCACGGCCATCGACCTTGTCCGGCTACACTAAACGCATCGATACCGACAATAACAATATCTTTTGCCGGCTCTGCCTGATGCAAGCGTACCCAGTTATCATGGATCAGACGGTCCATTTTCAGGGTAACTTCGAAGTGATTCATCAGCCAGGTCAACAGGCCAAAGAACAAATAGAATAAAATGAGCGTCGAATAGCCCAGTCGTCCACGACGGCGCACTTCGTCAACAGGTCCGGCCATCTGAGAGCTAGAAACTAAATAGCATATTCAGCCTGCTGACAGAATATTGCTGGTTTGCGATTTTCACAATGACTACGGTAAAACTAACCACCAGTCTCTTCAAAAACGTAGAGTAATCCGTATGGTGACACGGTGCTCTCGTTTATCACACTTCTGCCTTGTAGATACCATTCCTTTGTGCGATCAATCTCAAGCTTCAATGTTTCACCGGCATCTATGCGATGTACCTGATCAGCAACTATGAACTCACTGTTTGAAATACTTTGCAGAGAGTTACCTATCTTAATTTCAATATCATTACTTGCACCATCGGAAGCCGTAATCTGCATTTCATTACCGCTAAGTTCTATATCGAGAATCGGAGATTCAGATTCAGTATCAATAGCAACAGAAGAGAGTTTCTTTTGGCTGATGAGTCCGCGCAGGCCGTTATTAGCTACTGCTCGAGCGGCGACATAAATCTCGCCTTGTGGCAATACAGGTCTGATAAAAGTATTCGTCTCGGAAGATGAAGTTAAAACATCCGCCATTGATTCACTCGATGCAAAATCAATCCGGTAACTCGCTGCTTGAGCTACTGGTTGCCAGCTGATGATGTCTTCACTGCTTATCAGTGTTACATCGTCGTGCAGCGCGAGTTCAGGTTGTTTGAGCAGATCAAATACATCGTTTATCGACCTGCCTTCACCTGCGAGCACACCTTGGCTTTCATTGATGTTGTTGCTGGCGCCATTGTAGGCAATTTCAACGGTACCTTCAGTCACACCCAGAATATTACCGTCGTCGGTAACGTCAAAATCAAATTCAGTTCCACGCACTGCCGCACTGGCATACGGGGTTTTGATATTAAACTCGGTGGGATTTTTAAAACCCACGCTTTGCACATTAACACCCAGCGTGCCTTTGAATGTTTCGAGGTCGATTTCACAGGTATCGTCACTATCAACGCATTCAAGTGCCGCAACCTTCATTTTACTAACGGGTTGAATATTGACTGATGTACCACCGTTAAACGAGACACTGACAAATCCGGTTTCGTCAGTTTCAATCTGGTCTCCACGGTGAATCCGGTCGCCTTTACGTAGTTCGGACTTTGAATTTGTAATGCTATTGTAGTGGGTAACATTGCGTTTAACGTACACCACAGTAGCGAAGTTTTTCAGACGTATTAAATGCGCAGGAATAACTATTACGTCACCTGGCTTTAGTTCGTCCGGTGAAGCCAGATTATTGTACTCGGCAACTACTTCCCAGGGACTCAGCGTGTTCAATTCACGCACGACAATATTTGAGAATGTCTCACCGGCTTTCACGGAGACTTTGTAGTCCTGAGCGTCAGCTGCGATAACTGACTGGGCCAGAACCACAGTGCCGAACATTCCGGCGGCTAAAACCGACAACCTCATTTTACGGTAAGCAAAAAGTACACTCTGCCCGAGGGTGCTTTTAATCATTGGATATCCAAGCGACGATAGGCGCATTTGTTCTTACTCCTATTCTACCGCATTCGCAAGAGATTCAGCACAATCAGCACATTTTTCAACAATTTACGCCAGGGGGAATCATAAAAATTGTGATCTCTCACAATAAATGATCCGAATCAGCTCGTTTCCGGCATCACAGTCCGCTCTTCCAGGCGGTAGCCATGCTGATAAATCGAGGTAAGTTTCCACTTTTCGGTTTCATTCAGCTTGAGTTTCTTACGCAGCCGACTTGCATGGGTGTCCACAGTACGGGTGTTCAGTTCAGCGGACGTGCCCCATACTGATGTGAGTAGATGCTGCCGCGACAGGACGCGGCCGCGATTGCGAAACAAAAACAGCACCAGGTCGTATTCTTTTTCAGTGAGCTTAATAGCTTCACCATCAACAGTTACCTGCCGATTGTTGGTATCAAAAACATACGGGTCATGTTCGAGTATTTCAGTCTCGGGCTGCGCTCTTCTCGCCAGCGCCCCGATACGTGCCAGCAGCTCAAACTGGCGTACCGGCTTGACCAGGTAGTCGTCGGCACCGGCTTCAAGGGCCGCGACGATGTCTGATTCGCCCTGACGCGCGGTGATGAAAATAACAGGAACGTCACTCACCAGGCTCTGACGCACCCATTTCAGAATTTCCAGACCGGTAGCATCCGGCAGATTCCAGTCCAGCGTTACGACATCAAAGCTGGTTTTTCGGAATGCGCGCTGGAACTCCTCAGGCTTATGAAATACCTCGCACTGATGGCCGCGCTCGACAATCCAACCGCTGGCGCGATTTGCCTGATCAATATCATCTTCGAGCATCCCTATTCGAAGTATCTGGGTGTCAACCAATGAAGTAACCTCCTGGAAATACAGTGTGGGGCAGCCTGCTAATCATACCCGGTCAACCAGGCTAATCAACCAGCTACCATCTCAGCTCGATTAAAATAATGCCTGCCTGCCCGAACGTTTTTTATCTGACCAAGCAAGGCTTCGTAATCGTGATCATTTTGTGCAAAATCGATATCTGTCGCATTAATAATCAGCAAAGGTGTTTCACTGTAATTATGGAACATTTCTGTGTAAGCCTTTTGCAAGCGCGCGACATAACTGCTCGCAATTGCCTGCTCAGACGGAATTGCACGTTTCTCTATGCGATCGTACAGCACATCGAGGGGTGCTTGCAGATAAACAACCAGATCAGGCACCAACAGATCAAATTCGAGTTCATTTGCGATGTCCTGATACAGTTCGTATTCTCGGGGCTCAAGCGTCAGACTGGCAAACAAACGGTCTTTCTGGAAGAAAAAATCTGAAACCCGGCATGAATTGTCGCTGGTATTCTTTGCCAGATCCTGCAGTGCCTCACGCCGCGACAGCAAAAAATGCAGCTGTGTCGGCAAAGCCAGCCGGGCGGGATTTTTATAAAAATCGTCCAGAAACGGATTTTCGGCTGGATTCTCGAGTATTAACCCGGCATTCAATGATTTAGCGAGCCGTTTGGCAAGCGTTGTTTTACCAACCCCGAGCGGTCCTTCAACCGCAACATAGCGCAACTGACTTTCCACAGACAATCTCCTTACGAGCGCGCGAGTGTCGCACATCAAATGGCGCTTTTCATGATTCCGACGGGGGTGTAATTGTCTTTTGCCAGGATTACTCAGAAGCCGCCAGCCGCCTCAGGACTTTCCGCTACTCCGCGTGCGGGAACGGCCGCGCTTTCTTTTGCCTGCCGCCAGACCGACGGGCCTCGCACGCCGCCTGCTCGCGGCCCGGTTACGCGCTTCTTCGAGTAATGCCTGACCTTCCGGCGTTTGCTGCAGTGATTCCCAGGTGGAGCAGAGTTTGTCCAGATCTTCGCCTGTTTCATTGCGCAGGCATAGAAAATCGTAGGCAGCTCTGAATCTGGGATTACTCATCATTTTTCTGGCACGCGCACCACGAGTAAAACCAAGCCGCGGTTGCATGACCCAGATCTCGCGCATCGGTACGGAGAATCTTCTCGGTAAGGAGGTTGTGGCTAACTGCTTTGGAACAATATCGTCTGCCGCCATATGCAATGCAGGCACCGGATCAAAACCATCGGCCTCATGCACTTCGGCTTCAGCAACTAGATCAGGCCACAAAAACACCGCATAGATAAATGCCGGTGTGACAGGCAGATCTTCAGCAATACGGGCATCGGTATTGCCAAGCCCGCGAAGAATCATTTTTTCAGCGTATTCATCGCCATCTTTGAGTCTGTTATCCGCCAGTGGAAAAAGGTATTGCAACAAATCATGCTCGCGAAGCAAATGAAAGCTCGCCACCCCATGACCGGACTGCAAAAGTTTAAGGACTTCTTCAAAAAGTCTGGCAGGCGGGATTTCGGCCAGCAAGTGACGATGCGCCAGCATTGCCGCTATGCAGTCATCATCCATTTGTAAACCCAGTTTGGCGGCAAAGCGTACCGCACGCAGCGCTCTTACCGGATCTTCTATGACGCGCTCATGAGCGTCACCAATAAAGGTAAGCTTGCCCTGCTCAAGATGTTCTACACCTTCAAAGAAGTTCGCTACGCTGAAATCATCAATGTTGTAGTACAGCGCATTAACCGTAAAGTCACGCCTGACCGCATCATCGGCAAGTGTGCCACCGTAGACATTATCACGCGTTATACGCCCGCTATCTCCGGTAGTCCCGCCTTCACCTTCAGTGTGTGCAGCACGAAATGTCGCCACCTCGATGATGTCGCGTCCGAACACCACATGCGCCAGTCTGAATCTGCGACCAATCAAACGGCAGTTTTTAAAAAGCGCTTTAACCTCTTCCGGACTGGCATCGGTTGCGATATCGAAGTCTTTGGGATTTCGCTGCAATAGAAGATCGCGTACACCACCACCGACAAGGTAGCTGGCGTATCCCGCTTCGTTCAGACGGTACAACACTTTCAACGCATTTTTACTGATGTCTTTGCGTGAGATATTGTGCTGGTCGCGCGAAAGTAGTTTCGGCTGCATAACCGCCTGTCAGGACTTTTCTGTAATCAAACTAAAGCGCCTGATCGTCTTCTTCGCCGGTGCGAATACGAATCACGCGTTCAACCGATTCAATGAAAATTTTTCCGTCACCAATCTTTCCGGTACGCGCGGCAGCGGATATCGCCTCAACGCATTCGTCTACCTGCGAATCTGACACAACCGCTTCGAGCTTCACTTTGGGCAGGAAATCGATCACGTACTCAGCGCCGCGATACAACTCCGTATGCCCTTTCTGCCGACCAAAGCCTTTTACTTCAGTGACAGTAATTCCTTTGACACCCACTTTGGAGAGCTCTTCTCGAACATCTTCAAGCTTAAAGGGTTTAATTATGGCTGTTATCTTTTTCATTCCAGTGGTTTCATTTCGAGGCAAAGAATCCCGACCTGCAAATAATGTTGAACGAGCAGCGCAGGCTGACAAGACGTGCGAGCATTATACTAGGGGATTTCGCAGACACCCACAAAAGTAATCGATGATGGTTGTCATCCCGTCACGCGCCGTCATCTCGTCATGCCCCGTCATCCCGTCAAGCGAATTCTACACCGGGCAGAGTTTCAGGCATCGTCCTGTCGCGTTTTAAAGCGGTGCAACTGACGCCTGTCACGTTTGCTAGGCCGACCAACCGGTATCTCCGAATGGGCAAAACGTCGTTCATCGCGCAGTCTGGTCTGTATTTCCTGCCGCTTTTCGATGCTTTGCGGAGATTCTGTGTAGGCTTTTTGTGCTTGCGGAGCAGACACCCGCTTCGAGATCAGCTGTTCAATCTGCACCACAAACTGCACCGGTCCCTTCTGGATCTCGAGCGTTTGTCCGACACTGATCTGCCTGGCAGGCTTTACCCTGGCACCGTCTACATGGACTTTACCGCCACTGACTGCATCGGTTGCCATGCTGCGGGTTTTAAAAAAACGTGCCGCCCAAAGCCACTTGTCCAACCTTACTTTTTCAGGCTCTGACATCACACACCTGGATCGTTTCGCCGCTTGTACTACTGCACTGTAGCAGCTCTGACGAGAGAACTGCCTTACCCCTGCAGTGCGAGTTTCGGATATTCTCTGCGGGCAATACCCACAAACACGGATTCACAATGAAAGTATTTGTCTATCGCAGCCTCAAAAAGAACGGCTACTACCTCTATGTGGCAAAGGAGAACGACTTTGAGAAAGTGCCGCCAACGCTGCTACAGGAACTTGGCGAACTGGTCCCGGCTCTGACATTCGAGTTGACCAAAACCCGCAGGCTTGCGACCGAAAACCCCGAGAAGGTCTACAACAACCTGCATGACACCGGCTATCATCTGCAGATAACAGATCCACTGGCACCATTACATGTAGCGGATAAAACACCCGCCAGCAGATAGTCGCGAGCGGGCTTACAGCGTGTGGTCGCTGTGTTAGTCCTTCACAACGTAAAGGTCTGAATCCTGATCGGCAAACCATGCCGCCAGATCGCGAAGATCCTGATCGGTCAGGTCTGCCACTGCACCCGCCATAATCGCATTGTCACGTGCACCGGAGCGATAGTCTGTAAGGGCACGCAGCAGATAGCTTTCATACTGACCCGCCAGCTTGGGATTTGTGCCGATAGTACTGTTGCCATCTGCACCGTGACAGGCAACGCAGTCCCGTACCTTTGCGAGTTCCTGCCCTTTGGCACCGTCACCACCCGCATAGCTGATACCGGAGCTCATACTGAGTGATGCTGTGACAAGCAGAGTGCTGAGGTGTCTTTTCAAATTATTCATCACGACTCCGTTATTTCAGTGAGGCAAAGTAGGCGGCAAGATCAGCAATGTCTTCATCGCTGAGCTGCGACGCATTTGCCTGCATCGTGCCGTGAGAGCGTGTTTTATTTTTATAGGCTTGCAGCGCTGCAACAAGATACTGTTCATGTTGACCGCCGATTTTCGGCACATGATAGGTCGGGTAGACATTCACATAGTCCGCCGCACCGTGACAACCGAGACAGGTCTCTGCCTTGGTTCGGCCAGCTTCAGGATCACCTGCAATCGCCACCCCGCCGGCCGCCATCGAGCCAAACAGAAAAATGGTTAAACAGCGAGTCAGGATGCGCTTCATAAGCATTGGTTTCATTATTTAAGTGCCAATAAAATAGTCGAATTCTTCTCGTAGTACAGCAGCAATCAGCGGTCTGCGCTCAAACCGAACAGTTTACTCAGCTCAGCCGGGTAATAATAGTCGGTTTTGTCATTCTGCGGCGGCTCAAACACGTTCGTTTGCAAACTTCATGCTGCAGCTGGTAATGACCGGCGGTCAGGACCACCGGCAGTTTACTCAATCTGACCCGGAAAGCTCCATAATCAGCGCATTCATGCGGCTGACAAATCCGGCAGCGTCATCAAGCTGTCCACCCTCGGCAAGCACCGCCTGATCCAGCAACAACATACTCCAGTCGCCGAAGCGATCTTCATCAGACTCGTTATCCATTTTTTTAAGAATTGGATGCGTCGGGTTGATTTCAAGAGTTGGTTTGCTTTCAGGAACATCGTGACCCGCCTGCTTCATCAACTGCTGCATGTGCATTGCCATTTCCTGCTCACCCAGAACAACACAAGCGGGCGAGGTAGTCAGTCGATGAGAAACACGCACTTCAGCAACTTTTTCTTTCAGTCGTTCAGTCAGTCTTTCGACAAGCTTTTCAGATTCTTTCTCAACACTTTCCTGTGCTTCCTTTTCTTCTTTATCGCTTATCTCTCCGAGATCGAGATCACCTTTTGCAACAGAGCTCAGTGTCTTCTCATCAAACTCATTCAGATGGCTCATCATCCACTCATCAACGCGATCGTACATGATGAGCACTTCCACTTCTTTTTTGGCAAAGATTTCAAGATGCGGACTATTCTTACCCGCGGTATAGCTGTCTGCGGTGATGTAGTAGATCTTGTCCTGACCCGGCTTCATACGCGAAATATAATCGGCAAAGCCAACATTCTGTTCGTCAGAGTTATTGTGTGTTGATGCAAAGCGATATAAACCGGCCACCTTATCCTTATTGGCAAAATCTTCACCCGGCGCTTCCTTAAGACAGGCGCCAAACTGACTCCAGAACTCTTTGTAGTCATCCGGATCATTCTTTGCCATACCCTCAAGCAATGACAACACCTTCTTGACTGATGCACCCCGAATGCTCTCTACCACTTTGTTGCTTTGCAGAATCTCACGCGAGACGTTCAGTGGCAGGTCACTTGAATCAACCAGACCTCTGACGAAACGCAGATAGCGTGGCATCAGCTTTTCTGCCTCATCCATAATAAAAACGCGCTGCGCATAGAGTTTTATGCCGTGCTGTTGATTGGCATCGTAGAGATCAAACGGCGCACGCCTGGGTATATAAAGCAGTGAGGTATATTCAAATTTACCTTCAACATGGTTGTGAGACCATGCCAGCGGATCTTCCCAGTCGTGACTAACCTGCTTATAAAAAGCCTTGTAGTCATCTTCTGAAATATCGTTGCGTGAGCGAGTCCATAGAGCTGACGCATCGTTTACCTTCTCAAACTCCGGGGTTTTCTTTTCTTCTTCTTTGTCATCATCTTCCGATGGCGGTGGTAACACCTCAAGCATTTGAATCGGGAAGGTAATGTGGTCGGAGTACTTTTTGATGATTCCGCGCAAACGCCAGTTGTCTGCAAACTCACTGCAGTCTTCACGCAGATGTAATGTCACAGACGTGCCTTTCTCTGCCCGCTCTACCTGCTCAATCTGATAGCTACCGGTCGCTTCACTTTCCCAACGCGTACCGTTCGCAGCATCGTCACCGGCTTTGCGAGTTGTCAGGGTGACTTTGTCTGCAACAACAAAAGCCGAGTAAAAGCCAACACCGAACTGACCGATTAATTTTGAGTCTTCTTTTTGATCACCGGTCAGCGCTTCAAGAAACTGTTTGGTACCGGATTTAGCGATCGTACCAATGTTGTTGATCACATCTTCGCGGTCCATGCCGATGCCGTTGTCAGAGATGGTGATCGTTTTGGCATCCGCATCGAACTCGATTTTGATGGCCAGTTCAGACTCCCCTTCATTGAGGGCGTCGTTCGCGACTGCTTCAAAACGCAGTTTGTCACACGCATCTGATGCATTCGAAATCAGTTCGCGAAGAAAAATTTCCTTGTTGGAGTAGAGCGAGTGAATCATCAGCTTCATCAGCTGATTGACCTCGGCTTGAAACTCCATAGTTTCTGCAGTCTGAGTTGTCATATTAGCTCCCGCAAATAAGCCAGATAAATTTAAATGAATAGGTAATGACAGGTCTTGAGAATTTCAAGCCGCAACGCATCCTTATGCCTTAGCCGCCCCGAAAAGC
>CAZKAQ010000062.1:0-7302 GCA_964550655.1 uncultured Granulosicoccaceae bacterium | reverse complement strand
GGAAACTGTGAATTGGAAAACGCACACCTGATACAGCCAGTGAACATACTGACCAATGCACACATCTATCGTAGACCTTGCTTCACAAACAAGCCGCCTGGAACGGCGGCCTGAGATGACCGCCAAGCAGCCATAGACCAGTTTATCTGGACTCGAGTTTTTCCTTGATACGTGCTGCCTTACCAGTCAGGCCACGCAGATAGTAAAGTTTGGAACGACGCACATCACCACGTCGCTTAACGTCAATGCCTGCGACATTAGGGCTGTATATCTGGAAGACACGCTCAACGCCTTCACCGTGCGAAATTTTGCGAACCGTAAACGCTGAGTTCAAACCCCGATTGCGACGCGCAATCACCACACCTTCAAACGCCTGAAGTCTCTCGCGCTCGCCTTCCTTAACTCTTACCTGCACAACCACAGTATCACCCGGGCCGAATTCAGGAATCTCTTTGTCCATTTGTTCCGCGTTGATCGCGTCGATTATGTTACTCATCGCTCCACTCCATACGTGTGGTATTCAAAAATAGTAATACAGCCGGTTCAAACGTCTGCATCTGAAATATTGTTTTCCTGCAAAAACTGCTGCAGCAATTGCAGGTCTTGCTGACTGAGTGATTGCTGATCGATCAGTGATCGACGTCGTAACCACGTTCTGCCAAGCGCCTGCTTACGCCGCCAGCGTGCAATTGCCGCATGATCACCGCCGGCAAGCACAGATGGCACTTTCATGCCCTGATACTCTTCCGGCCTGGTGTAGTGAGGACAATCCAGCCAGCCCTCGCCGGCAAAGGAATCATTAACTGCCGACTCCTGATGCCCCAGTACCCCGGGTACCTGCCTTGCAATTGCATCGATGACTACCATCGCTGCTAACTCACCGCCACTCAGTACGTAGTCACCAATGGAGATTTCACGATCAATCTCGCGACTGATCAGTCTTTCATCAATGCCTTCGTAGCGACCGGCCACGAGTATTAAATTCTCTATACCGGCAAGCTCTTCAACCAGCTTCTGGTTAAGTTGCTCACCCTGCGGGCTCATATAGACCACCGTTGCAGACTTTGCTGTCAGCTCCCGACTGCGGTTAATCGCATCGGTCAGTGGTTGCACCGTCATTACCATGCCGGGTCCGCCACCATAAGGCCTGTCGTCAACTGTCCGATGACGGTCAGTTGCAAAGTCACGCGGGTTAACCGTATTAATCCGCAACAATCCGTTGTTTAAAGCCCGGCCGATCACTCCACATTGACCAACCGCTTCAACCAGCGCAGGAAACAAAGTCACTACCGCGATTGAATTATTCACTGTTACACCCTGTCAGGCCCGATGGATCGGTAAGTCCCGTTTTAAAACTCCGGATCCCAGTCGACTGTCAGGATCTTGCCGGCAAGATCTACCTGCACAATCACATCATTTTCTATCCACGGAATAAGCCGATCTCTGTCTCCTTTCACTACCAGCACATCGTTAGCACCGGTCTCCATCAGGCTTTCCACCACACCGAGTTCAACACCGTCTTTGGTTACGGCGTTAAGTCCAATTAAATCCGCCCAGTAGTACCCGTCACTTGATTCCGGTAACTGACTGCGATGCACCTGAATTTCTGCGTGAGTCAGCGCTGCTGCTTCATCGCGATCATTAATACCGTCAAATTGCACCACGATGAATTTGCCATGCGGCTTTCCCTGCAGCACTTTGAGCGTCCTTGCCGATCCGTTTTTAACAACAGACCAGTCTTTATAATCGAGAATCCCTTCAGGCGGCTCAGTGAAAGATGTCACCTTGCTCCATCCCCGCACGCCGAACGGTGCAGACAACTTACCCAAAACGATTAAGCGGGAATCTTCGCCCCCGTCAGAATCAGTCACAACAGCTTAGCCTTACGCTGCAGCTGCAGCCTTCTCGCGATGGCCCTTGACCAGCTTCTGAACCCGAGGTGATACCTGCGCACCATGACCGACCCAGTGATCGAGTCGTTCGAGATCGAGTCGCAGTGATTCTTCGTGCTCATTCTTCGACATCGGGTTGTAGAAACCCAGACGTTCCAGATAGCGACCGTCACGACGATTGCGACTGTCGGTAACTACGATCGTGTAGAAAGGCTTTTTCTTTGCGCCGCCGCGCGATAGTCGGATAGTGACCATTTCGACTTAAAATCCAGTGATTTCCGGCAATTACCGGGGTGGTTCAGGCTGTGGATAACATCCTGATTCGGGAAAACCGCTAAGTTTACAACAAATCTGTCAGAAATGAAGCATCTTGGCGTTTTTGTTTGGTGTCTGGGCTATTGTAGTTGACTATTCACCAATAAAGAGCCGTGCGAATCTACATACCCATGCCCGGTGGCAACTGTCCCTGCATACCGCGCAACATCTTTTTCATGCCGCCTTTGGCCATTTTTTTCATCATCTTGCTCATCTGCAGATGCTGCTTCAAAAGCCGGTTAACATCCTGGATCTGTACGCCGGACCCTGCAGCAATACGCTTTTTACGTGAGCCCTTGATAACCGCCGGAAATTTTCGCTCTTGTGGCGTCATGGAGTTGATGATCGCGATTGTGCGCCGAACTTCCTTGTCATTGGTCTGATTCTTAACCGCATCCGGCAGGTTGGCAGCACCCGGCAGTTTGTCCATCAAAGAGGCCATACCACCCATCTTTTGCATCTGCTCCATCTGATCGCGAAGATCGACCATATCGAACGACTTGCCTTTTTGCATCTTGCGGGCAAGCCGGTCAGCTTTGGCGTGATCAACCTTTTCATGGACCTCTTCAACCAGACTGACAACATCACCCATACCGAGAATACGCGAGGCGATCCGATCCGGATGAAACGCCTCAAGTGCGTCCATTTTTTCACCGGCACCGATAAATTTGATCGGCTTACCGGTAACTACTCTGACTGAAAGTGCCGCACCGCCGCGTGCATCACCATCGGTTTTAGTAAGAATCACACCGGTTAACGGCAACGCTTCACCAAAAACCTGAGCAGTAGTGGCAGCGTCCTGACCGGTCATACTATCGACCACAAACAAAGTCTCGATTGGAGACAGTGTTTTATTCAGCTCTTTGATCTCATCCATCATCTGTTCGTCGATGGCGAGTCGACCGGCCGTATCGACTATCAGTACATCAATGTATTGCTTCTTCGCCTCGGCAAGTGCTGCAGTGGCTATATCAACGGGTGACTGATCCGGCTCACTGGAGAAAAACTCTACCCCCACATCACCGGCAACTTTTTGCAGCTGTTTTATTGCAGCCGGCCGGTAAACGTCACAACTCACCACCATCACTTTGCGCTTTTCTTTTTCTTTTAAACGCAGCGCGAGCTTACCGGTGGTGGTGGTCTTACCAGAACCCTGCAAGCCGGCCATCAACACCACCGCCGGCGGCTGGGCAGACAGATTCAGGCTCTCGGACTGCTGACCCATAATCTCTACCAGCTCATCATTGACCACTTTGATCAAAGATTGTCCCGGTGAAAGACTGCCAAGCACTTCCTGACCCAGCGCTTTTGTCTGCACCGAGGCGATAAACTGTTTTACAACAGGCAGTGCGACGTCGGCCTCGAGCAGCGCCATGCGAACTTCACGCAGCGCATCTTTGATATTCTGTTCTGACAGGCGCCCCTGACCACGGAGGTTCTTTACCGTTTTACCGAGTCGTTCGCTTAGATTTTCAAACATGGCGTATCTCAAATAGAGCGTTGATCAGGAGACATCGAAGCGGGCACGGACAATCATCTTGCAAAACTATGCCCGCGCTTACAAAAATTCTGACTATCAGTATAAGACATACAGCGCGTGCGCGTTAACGCGCCGTCACTCTGCGCTGCCAGATCGGCAACAATGCTGTAAGGAAACATTTTCTTTCTTCGAGTCCCAAGCACAGTAGAATCTCTTACTATGGATGCCAGCACCTTACATCACAAGCTTCCGGGGATCGGCGCACTGGTATCGTATCTCATCAGTGCAGCACTGCTCTGGCACGCCGCCACCGCAGACAAGGAAAAAACCGGCCTCAGTCGCAGCCGATCATTGTTAGTCGGGTTGATCGCCGCAGCCGGTGCCGTTTTGCATCTGATCATGCTGCTCGGCACGGCTTATAACGCAGGTGCGTTGAATTTTTCGTTTTTCAACTCACTCTCCGTGACAGCATGGTTTACCGTTGTGATGCTGTTGTTTGTCAGTGCCGGCAGGCAGGTCCTGGCGCTCGGGCTGATTGTTTTTCCCGCCAGCGCCCTGCTGATCGCCTGCGCTCTGGCGTTTTCCGGTTCCAAAGCACTTTCTGTTGCACCGCAATTGCAATGGCACGTACTTATTTCGGTAATCGCCTACGCACTGCTAACGATGGCAGCGGTACAGTCAATCCTGGTATCACTGCAGGATAAACGCCTGCGAGCACACCGACCGGGCGGTGTACTACGAGCACTACCGCCATTGAAATTGATGGAGCAGGTACTGCTGCAGTTGTTGATTGCGAGCTTCCTGCTGCTTGCGCTGGCGCTTGCCACCGGCTTTGTCTTTCTCGACAACCTGTTCGCCCAGAGACTGGTACACAAGACCATGCTATCGCTGCTCGCGCTGGCGCTGCTGGCTGTGCTGCTGATCGGCCACTACCGCTTCGGCTGGCGCGGGCAGAAAGCAGCCAAAATGACACTCGGCGCCTACATAGCGCTGGTACTGGGTTATTTTGGCTCAAAATTCGTCAAAGAGCTGCTGCTCTCAGGCTAACTTCAGGTCGCATCAGTCATTGTTCGGCCCGTTGTTATGCTGATCGCGCTTGACACAAGTATCACGAGGCTATACTTATAGCTCTTACTGCAGGCATGGATCTACGAGTTAATTGAACGATTTGCCAACCGGCTTAGCACTTGTCATTCTAATATTCCTGATAGCGCTCTCCGGATTCTTCTCCGGATCTGAAACCGCGCTCATGACCCTGAACCGTTACCGGCTCAGGAATCTCGCCAAGAACGGAAATCGCGGAGCCATGAAAGCCGCAGCATTGCTCGACAAGCCGGACCGGCTGATCGGCCTGATTCTGCTCGGCAACAACTTCGTTAACATCCTCGCCTCGGCCATCGCCACAGTGCTTGCACTGCAGATCTGGGGCGACAAGGGTGTTGCTATCGCCACCGGCATACTGACCCTGGTGATCCTCATCTTCGCTGAAGTTCTGCCAAAAACCTTCGCCACCCTGAGACCGGAAAAGCTCGGCTTTTTTGCAGCGCACATTTATACACCACTACTGTCAGCGGTCTGGCCGATTGTCTTTGTCATCAACACCATCGTTAATCGCCTACTCGCAGTCTTTGGTGTCAGTATCGACAGCGGCGACAATGATCGACTCAACAGTGAGGAACTCAGAACGGTTGTGCATCAGGCCGGTGACATGATTCCCGAACGCCATCAACGCCTGTTACTGAATATTCTCGATCTTGAAAAAGCCAGTGTCGATGAAATCATGGTACCCAGACAGGAAATTGCAGGTATCGATCTCGATGACCCCTGGGAAGAGACTGTTGAAAAACTCGGTAAGTCGGCACACAGCAGACTACCGGTCTACCGCGAAGACCTCGACAAAGTAGAAGGCTTTGTGTACCTCAGAAGAATGCTCAACTTCCTCAAAGGAGAGGAACTCACCCGGGCATACTTTGAAAATAATATACGTGAGGCGTACTTCATTCCTGAAGGCACGCCGGTTACCTTGCAACTACTTAACTTTCAACAGGAACAAAAGCGTATCGGGCTCGTTGTAGATGAGTACGGTGATATCCAGGGATTAATCACTATTGAAGACATCCTCGAAGAAATCGTCGGCGAGTTTACAAACGACCCTTCACATCAGGATAAATTTGAAGAAATCACCATCATGCAGGATGGCGCCTACACGGTACAGGGAAGCATCTCAATACGCGATCTCAACCGCGAACTAAACTGGAACCTGCCCACTGAGGGACCAAAGACACTGAACGGACTGGTACTGGAGCACCTGCAGAATATCCCCGAGAGTGGTGCATGCTTCATTATCAACGGACGCCCAATCGAAGTGACCCAGGTGGAAGGCAACGTGGTCCAGGTAGCACGAATAGATACTGCCATTGAGAACTACGCTGCGCGCGATAACAGTGATGTTGAATTAACCGAAACAAAAATGCGTAAAGCACTGCACTTGTAATCACAGCTTAAAAAAACCGGCTTACAAGTTTACCCAGTAACCATCCAACAGATGCAACCGTTTATCCAGGCGCTTTCGATTGTCTTTATCATAGACTTCAAAATTTGCAGCAACTGACTGACCCCAGTCAAAGTTAAGCAGCCCGAAATTAGTACCGAAGTAAGTATTGCTTTTACCGAGAATAGTTTTCATTAACAGTGTGACATTCCAGCGAGTCACATAATGTGTCAGCCCACTGCACATAAACTCATGATAAGTTCTGCCGGAGATTCGCTCCGTCATATATGCCGCAAAGTGTCGGTCACCGGTCAAAAACAGCACTCCCTCAACCCGGTGTTTATTGAGCAAATGAAACAATCGTTTCTTTGCCCATCTGAAATCCTCCCATTCTTCACCACCGGGCACCTGTGTAGACAACACCGACGAACCGGATGCAATCAGATTCACGCGAGCGGTAGTTTGTTGCAACTCGGCTTCAAGCCAGCGCCATTGATCTTTACCGAGAAGCGATGCCCGGCCCTTACCGGAGCGCTCGCGATGGTAGCGGGTATCAAGCAGAAAGATTTTTACCTGTTGATCACCACTGCCGTAGGTGTAGGTTGTGTATATGCCCTGCTGCCGACGGCGCTGAGTGTTCAATGGCTCATCCAGAAAATCGAGAAACATCTGCTGGCCCTGCACTTTTATCGGGTTATCGCGACCCAGGTTATTGCCGCCAAAGTCGTGATCGTCCCAGACCCCCAGCACCGGCATATTCTTTCTGACTTTCTGATACTCCGGATGCGCGTACTGCGTTTGATACTGACGCCGCATTTCGACCGGATCATCGGTATCGGCATAGACAGCATCACCAAGCCACAAAAACAAATCCGGCTGATGCCACTGAATATGTGACCACATCGGTTGCGGCAGATGCGTGTGATTACAGGAACCGAATGCGATGGTCGCGGGTGAATTCGACCCGCGAGCGGTCGTTGATAATGCGCCACGCACAGCTGGCGAAAAACAGCTCAGTATCAGACCCGCCAGATAGCCAAAAGATAATTTGAAAAATAGTCTTCTAGTCTGCATTTTTCACGAGGATTCGGCGCCCAGAGTCAATAGCGCTAAACAGGTCGCCC
>CAZKAQ010000061.1:0-21276 GCA_964550655.1 uncultured Granulosicoccaceae bacterium | reverse complement strand
ATGTTTAAAGGCAGAATCTAAAATTAGTCGGTCGCCTTGTGAATAATGCAGGTTAACCCGTACTATTTACGAAATCGACACCATCATGCATTTGCGCCATTGCAGACAGTTGTGACAGCGGCAAAATCAGTGCAAAACATCCACCACCGAATTCCGGCACAATGTTGATCAACGACTTGTCACTGATATTAGAGGTGCCAATCATTTCACCTGTCTGCATGGTGAGATTGTCAAGCGGGTAGTGCAGTCCGTCGGACGACTTAAACGAAACCCGATTCAACGGGTACAAAGAAACACGTGTACCCACTGGCAATTGCAAATCAATGCTACTGCTGCTAACATATAAAACGTCATCACCACTAACAAGAATCACAGGTTTTTTTTGATGATATTTCTGCATTACATGCAAAGCTGCAAGCGTATGATCGAATCGGCTGCCGGTAAATCCTGTGGCAATGAACGCGGGAGCTTCAGTTGTATACAGGCACTTTTCAAAGTCAGTTGTGTCCTGCTCGGCAAGTTCGATCACTCTTGAATTCTTGTGCCAATAGTCTTTGTCTTCAATGGAGTCCAGATCCCCGATCACTGCAGCTGGCAGCAAGGAGATCTGCCTGAGAAAATTTGCTCCACCATCAGCAGCAATAACAGGCAGATGCGAAAACTGACGCAACAAACTTTCATCAACTTCGCCACCGCCCACCAGTACTACAGGCTGATCAAATTTTATAGTTTCTGACATTAATCGAGTCGGATGGTCGATGTTTCGGTTATTGTATTCTAAAATTTTTTTGCTACAGGGGCGAGGCGCAGAGATAACATCAGGCTTATCAGCACCATTGATGCAAGCATGATAAACGCCCATTGATAGCTACCGAGTTTATCAAAAATCAGTCCGGTAACAATTGGCAACGCTGACCCGCCAATAGTGCCGGTAAATACAATTATACCAAATATTGCACCATGCGAGCGCATGCCAAAATACTCGGCAATCAGAGGTGATATCACAGTAAAGAGACCGCCATGTGCAATACCGTAAAAGGCTGCAAATACATATAGCCACTTGCCCTTCTCTAGAAAGAGCAAAGACACAAGACACATAAACAGCAATAGCAAACATCCGTTAAACGCACGTTTACCACCAATAGTGTCGACCAGCGTGCCAATCGACAATCGTCCGATCATGCTGAACGCTGCGATGACTGACAGTACTGATGCTGCCTGCACGGAGGTTAACCCGCTGTCGATTGCGTGTGGCACAATGTGTGTTGGAATAGTTATAACCGAACCAAAGAAAAAGAACTGTACGGCACAAAGCAGCCACAGAGCCGGGGCTTTTTTCGCCTCAGTGATTGAGACGCCATCATGCTCCTGATCTTCTGGTCTATTAAAAGCAGGCGTCGCTTCAGGTTCAGTGGCGGGTTTAATACCCATTAGCCATGCTGCCAACAATAACGCTAAGGCAGCACAGACACCTTGTATAAAAAACGCACTACGCCAACCCACTGAGGCTATCAGTGCAACTGCAATAACCGGTATAGACACCTGACCAAGTGCTGCACCGACCTTTACAATACCACTCATAATACCGCGTCTGCGTGGAAACCACCGAGCTACTGTTGATAGTGTTACCACATCATGGGAGGCTAACCCCAGGGAGACAAACAAACCGTAAATCACGAGCAATTGCCATGGTGCAGATAAAAAATACATCAACAGATAAGCAATACCGGTAGACGCGCCGGTAAAGAGCAAAACACCCTTCGGACCAAACCTGTCACTAAGCTGACCCGCGGCAATCGCAAAAAAGCCCATATTGAAAAATGCGATAGAGGTAGCCACAGACAACAATGTGCGCGACCAGCCGAACTCATCCTCAAGCACAGTAAAAAAAACACCGTATGAGAACACACAACCGATTGTCACTGCCTGCACCAATACTGCCCCGACAACAATCAGGTATCTCTTATCCATTAATTATTTGTTCCAGCGGCGGAGAGATCAAGAAGCAACTTGAAGCTATCAGTGTACACCACATGCTGATAGTGATAGCTGGTATCGCGGGTACTAAGGCTTGAGCAACGCATCCACCAGCCTGGTGGATGCGTTCAGGAAGTGATGTTTACAGTTATTGATCTTCAGACAGAATCACTGACGAATCTAAAATTTGTATCAGTGTTCCTCCACTTGCAGCAAAAGTGGCGGTTTGTGTTTGCATCTCCACGGTCGCCGCCAGACTGGTAGTCGGATCCAGAAATGAAGAATGATCACCTGCTGTAAAACGCACTATACCGGAGGGAATTGTACTAGCAGAGACTTGAGGAAGACCCATTACACGTGCAAGCGGGGTACTACCGGAAAAAGGCGCACCGTCCACTGTGTTCAATACTGTCTGATCAGGCGGTATACCGGCAGCCTCGTCACCGACAACTTCAATCATGTGAATCTGATGTAAGGCAGCAGCCTGAGCACCGAAGTTAATCGGGTCAGCGCTATCTGTAACGGTTTGCGCGCTGACTACGAACTGACTGAACTCAGGTGTTCCCGGAATTAATCCGGCATCTGCGAGCCCCGCCAGAAGCGGCCCGTTGAACGCAGGTGACGCTAATACCATTTGCACCAGCCCCGCTGCAGGCTTGGCCAATGTTACAGAGCTTAATGTATCGTCGAATGCTGCAAACGTTGCAGCTGCAGTACCACCAAGCGAATAACCGATCAATGCTTTTCGACTGGCATCGATTGATACCCCTTCTATATTGGCAATGCTTGCACTCAAGACCAAAAGATCAGCAACACTCTGACGTATGTTATCGCGAGTTGTCAGTAATTGCGCCGGTGAGAAAAAATGAGTACCGCTGCTATCGATAAGACCATCAGGGCCGGGCGCACCGGTGGCGTTATTTACCAGATCGATATCGAAGGTTCTCTCTATTGTGGTACGAAAACCATTGTTTTCATCTGTGATGCCATGCATAGGCTGATCAATCGCTATAACAGCATACCCTGCTGCAGCCATTGAATCTGCAATTGCCAGCATATCTCCCCTGTTCCGGGTAATTCCATGAACAAAAATTGCCACAGGCCAACCCGCAGCAGGTTCTGTTTGACCGGAATTTACATTCGGCACAGACATCAATACAGGAATAGGCTGAATACTGGTTGCTATTGGCACAGAATTAAAGCGTGTGAGAAAACTACCTCCGGCACCACGCCAAAAACTGCTTATCCCTGTGGGATCGTTAGGATTGGCTGGTGGCGTCAGGTAATAAGCTATGTCCATGCTTCCCACATAGATATCTGCAACACCCGGTAGATTGGCGTTAACATCACTGGTCGATAAACCGACGGGTTGCAAAGCAATCGTACTGGCCTGCGTTGAGGAAGTCAGCGACGTAAATACAGGCGTTATAGATTGTGTCTTTGCACTCCAGATTTGCACAATGGAATCGCGTTCAATACCAGCTGCATCTGCAAACTGCAGCATCACATTGTTGAGCTGTCGAACCGGTTCCAGATTGGCAAAGGTAGGATCCAGAGCACCTTCCTGCGGATCCGGAACGCCGTCACCATCTATGTCTGGCACGGTTACCAGCGGCAGAGTTCCGGACGTAAGACGAAAGATCGAATTAACCGCTGGCGCTCCGGATGTATCCCTGACGCCATCGGTCACGACGATCATATAGTCAGTGCTTTCCTGAAACGGTACCAGCGTTTGCAGCACTAATGTCGTTTCTGCTGTGACTGCCAAAGCATAGGTTTGCGCGGGCACTTCATCAACGATACTGGTGACTGCACCGGTAGCAGCATCTGTTGTGACTTCAAACAGCCTGACTGTTTCGCCCGCCACAAGTGTTGTCTCATCCAGCGGTGCTGAAAAACTACTGGTCAGCGGCTGCGTGGTTGAAAACCCATCTAAGGTGTTTAATGCAACTCGTGGGTCAGAAAAATTTTCCGGATCAACATTCGCATCAAGAGGTATGTTCAGGGTGCCATCCAGACTACCGGCAAACAGGAATGAGCTGGGGAAAGGCAGTGGCGGCGGATCAGCATCGGCGGCTGCGTTGGCGATGTTATTTTCAAAGTTGAAGTTAGTCGAATCGGAGCAGCCACTGACTACGATAAAAGACGCTAGCAATGGCAATGTATATATTAGCTTCATTAGATCAAACTCCAGTACTAATCAAATTGCACATTGAACTGTGCACTTAAAATGTTTGCGTCGGTATCAAAGATACCACGAAGGGTAGTACCGCCCGGTGTCTCACTGACGTTGGCGATGGGTGTGTCATCTACGCTGATGTGAGTAAAGCCAAAATCCAGACCGACCTTTTTATTGAACGCATAACCAAAGCCAAACGATATCCAGGTTCTGTCATTGCCTGGAATTCGCGGTGTTCGCAGTTCTACTGAAGGCACCGGATCCTCGTCATAGGCAACACCGCCACGTAAAGTCAGCTGATCATTGAACTTGTAATTAACACCGGCAGAAAAACGCCAGGCATCTTCGTACTCGAATGTATTAAAAGCGTCTGGTTGCGGACCATCAAACTCAAGACGCAACTCCTGCAGAGTACTCCAGTCGGTAAAGGTAGCATCGGCCAGCAACTCGATTTTATCACCCAGCAGTTGCGCTGCAGAAAACATCACCGTACCCGGCAGGCTTGCTTCTGCAGTTGCGCCTGTGTCGGTAAACAAAGGCAAGCCACCGTCAATGATTGCCTGAAACGCTGCATTATTGACAAACTCGCCTGTACCTTCGACCTCATGATCCAGGCCGCTTCGAAACGCAACACCGAGCTTGGTTCCATCACGAGGCTTGAAGAGTAAACCGAGATTGAACGAAAACGAGATATCATCACCTTCAACAGAGGCCTGGCCATCCAACTCCTGAACACCTACAGTATCCAGTCCTGCTGCTACACAAGCATCTGCAGGCAAAGCACCCTGGGTGACAAGCCCAAGACAAGTAGCCCCTGTGTCAATGGCACTCTCAAGTGTTGCATCCAGATATTGCAAACTAACGCCACCACCGATACTGATGTATTCATTTACGATGTAAGAAACAGACGGGTTAATATCAAGCGCCACAACCGATGACTCGGTAGCCTGATACCTGCCGACCCAATCATCATCGTAGTCAGTGGAGTTACCGAACGGGATGCTAAAACCAATACCAGCAGTAAAACCGTTCTTTAAAGGATGAACATAATAAAGATTGGGAAGTCCCGCCGTACCACCAGCGTCTGTTGTGCCCGCATTTGCGAAATCAGGATCTACAAAGCCGCCGCCAAACGAGTTGTTCAAAGTGGTACCGGTATCGGTGAAGTCACTATTGACGTTGATGATGTGACCTGCCACCAACAACTGCGGCCGCTTTAGCTCGCTCATACCGGCCGGATTAAACCAAACCGTGGAAGCATCAGCACTGACGGCTGCAGCGCCGGCATAAGCATTGCCGAGCCCGGAAGCCCCCTGCTCGATAAGCGCGAACCCCCCGGCAACGGCTGCCTCGCTCGCCATTACGGTACAAAACAAAATACAGGACTTTCGCATTCTCAAATCTCTCTCCAGGAAATAACGAAATTCTAACAACGAAAAGTAGAATTATTGTTAACAAACAGAAGCACTATAGTAATAGATGTAGACACAGAGTTTAGCAGCACATTTTGCCGGCACTTAATTGCCCAGATTTTCCAATTGCAGCTATACTCTATAAACCTAGTGGTAAAAAAACAGGTAACCGCCATTATGAAATGGACCATTAACAGCCGGAAACCATTATCAACCGCAATTGCGCTCGGGTTACTCCTGACCTGCAATACGGCATTCTCCGACGATTTCACCGTAGATGTCAGCAACGATGACATTGCGATAAACGCCGACAACGCGAGCTTGATAGAGCTACTGAAAGAAATCGAAAAACTTACCGGAATACCGGTAAAGTTTGTCGCAGATACCAATGAACGGGTGACGCTTAATCTCGGTTTGACTACCATTGAAACCGCGATCGGAAAAATTACACCGAATCATATGATTGTACATGAGAGCCAGAATGGCAAAAATGTCATCAAGGAAGTCATCATTATTCCGGCTGTTTCCGATCTCGCCAACAGTGGTTCGGGATCCGCTTTCTTACCGAGCGGAAACCCTGCACCTGATGTCACACAGACACCCGAAACCAACGATCCAAACGCATCGACAGATACCCAGCCTTCAGGCTTCAACCCGCAAGGCGTTCCTGAAACAACCGGGGCAACACCCGAAACAATCACTGACGAACAGGCAAATTAGTTGAATAGCTCTTCCACAGAGCAAATGTAAAACCGGAACTACTGCACCGGTTAGTTAACGTGGCTTGTGTTAGCTCAACCGGCAAGACCGGTTGCTGTCGCGATAATAATTGATTCAAAGAAGGTCACCTGACCTCCCTCCTCTACCGAGTTATCGTGCCGTTCAGTCTTTACTACTATGTCTGAACCGCCAGCTTCTCTGGCTTTTTGCGTCGCAAGATCAGTCGCCAGCGCGGTAGCCCAATCGGCAGCAGCTTCGAGCTCCTCAAACTCTTTCTGTTCCTCAGGCGCGTGCACCACAACACTTAGCCCTGCCAGAGGACTAATAGTAATTTGCATACTCTGGCGCACCACACCAACCACAGCGCCGACAGCATTAGCAACCTCTGCATGCTCCGGTACAACCACCTCAACATCCATAAAGTCTGCAATCGGCGGATAAAAACTTTGCGCCGGTGCACCAATTCCGACTACCGGCAGATCGAGCCTTGCGGTCATAGAAAGATATTGATTTTCAGGTGCCGTATTTTCATTTGCGAACATGCGATCAAGCAGTTTTCGGTTGTGCAGATTCATGGGCTTGCCAAACATCCCTTCGGCATCGTTGATCATTGCAGTCATCAGACACATCGCTGACTCGCGTGATGTTAGCTTTAACATTTTAAGACTATAGTCTTTCGGATCAGTGTAACTTTGACCCAGATTAAACTCACTGTAGCGACTCAACAGTGTTGCACCCAATAACGATGCTTCAGATGGCCAGTCTTTCTGCCACTCACATACATGAGCGGCGTCTGTCGGGGTGAATCCTGCAAGCGTCAGGATACCCATTTCAATCAATCGCTTCATCGCAAGTGAAAAATGTCGCTCGGCAAAAACAGACTGCATGGATTGCGGGTGATCTTTTACCTCATTGACAAGGGAACGCTGCTGATTTGTTAAGCGTGCAGATTCATCCGGCTCAGACATCAGCACGATGAATCGCGCCATATTGGTTTTGGTCCACGGGGCATCAACAAAACCTTTGAGGTCATCTACGATTTTCGGGTAACGGGATGCAAGCACGCACAGTGGCATCACCTTATGAGGGCCAATGCTAAACCTGCGCTGCTCACGATCATAGAGAATCTCGCTATCGCCGCCGAGACCATGGGTATCGATCTTTACCGCTTCCACCATGGTGCGCCAACCGTTAACGCTCGCCCCTTCACTGCTAAGCACAGGCTGACCATCCTTTATAAGTGCAACGTCTGTGGTTGTTCCACCGATGTCTGACACCAGCATATCGGACCTGTTGGCCAGAAACTGCGCGCCAACAACACTTGCTGCCGGGCCGGATAGAATTGTCTCAACCGGAGAATACTCGGCAAAATCAGAACTCACCAGCGTGCCGTCGCCACGCACCACCATTAGAGGTGCATCAATTCCATGGTCAGACATCGTCTGGCGTGTGGCGATGATAAGATTTTTTATCAGCGGTATAAGTTTGGCATTGATGAGCGCGGTCAATGCTCTGCGCGGCGCATCAAGCGATGCACTTAATTCATGACCACAGGAAACCGGCAGATCTGTGATTTCCCGCAATTTGTTTCGAAGCGTAATCTCATGCGCTGGATTACGCACTGAAAACATAGCCGATATCGCAACCGCAGATACAGATCCACCGAGCTCGAGAATCTGTTGCACAATCCCGTCAGCATCCAGAGGACAGACTTCATGTCCTGCCGCATCATGTCCGCCTTCAGCCATGATGACCGTCATATCCCGTGAAGCCTGATCAAGATTTGCCAGGGCGAGCTGTGATTTTCGATAACCCACCAGCACTAATGCAGCATTAGCACCGTGCCCTTCAACGATTGAATTGGTTGCGAGCGTAGTCGACAAACAAACAAGACTGATGTCTTTCGGATTTCTGTTAGCGAGGGTACTGGTTATGGAGCTTGCAATACCCTCGATCAGATTGTGTCGCGTTGTCAGAGACTTTGATTTTTCGAGCACAGTCTGCGTCGCACCATCAACCAGCACGGCATCGGTGTAGGTACCACCGGTATCAATTCCAAGACGCAAACCCATATCAGCTCGAGACCTTATATTGGTGAAGTCAGATAGAAGCACGAATAGTGACAGTTGTCAGAACACAAATCTCCCTGTAAACGACAGCTGATTACCTGTTGAATCCAGTTCACAAAACAGATAACCCGAAAAGCCTTACGCCGGTTGTTTTAACAGAGGCTATCCCGTTAGTTTTCAGCTTACTAGAGCAACATTGTTAAAGTGAAATCATCACTTAAGTGACAAACTAAAGACTCCAAAACCCGGGGTTCTTGTCGATACGCACCGAGATATGAAAAAACAATCCGGCATCACGCTCATCGAGCTCATCATCGCAGTCACCATTCTGGGGATACTGGCAGCCTACGCTGTACCCAACTTTGGTTCACTGATCAGCAACAGCCAACTCAAGGGCTCTTTTAACTCGTTCGCGGGGACCATTGCAACGGCCAGAGTCGAGGCTGTGAATCGTCGTGCGAGTATTACTATTTGTCCCAGCTCAAACGGAACATCATGCGTGGCGGGTAATAATCCAATATGGTCCGACGGCTATATCGCTTATTCCGATGATAATGACAATTCGAGCCCTGACGCCGGTGAAGTACTGCGTTATGAAACGATACCGAACGGGGTCACTATCAGATCTCCGGATTACCCTGAGTCAATCACCATCGCCTCGCGTGGCAGATTACCGCGCAGTGGCACATTTGTGTTCTGTAAGGGCGAGGATGATCAAACTGCAAGAGCGCTTAACCTGATGGTTACCGGTCTGGGACGACTTGCAACCGATGATAATAACGACTCAATTGTTGAAGGCGTAAACGGCAACGTATCCTGCACCATTTAATAGACAACAACGCAGAACCTCTGTTTTACGGAAATACTAATGAAAATAAAAAAACAGTCTGACGGCTTCGCAATGATAGAAGTACTCATTGCAATAGTAGTGCTTGCTATAGGTCTGCTGGCAGGTTCGCGCATGCAGATCCTTGGCTTGAACTATACACAGGCAGCAACCTCTCGATCTTTCGCAACCATGGCTGCCACCGACATACTGGATCGTATGCGACTTAACCCTGACGGTCTGACTAGCTACCATGGGTATGACACTGGCAACGGTGCTCCAGGTGATCAAAACTGCAGTAACAACGCCTGCGATCCGGTTCAACGTGCCAACCAGGATCTTCGAATGTGGGCGCGCTATTTCCGTGAAGGTGATGCGACTGACGCCAGTACACTACTGCCACCAGGTGCTGTCGGTACAATTGCCCTCAACGGAGCAGCCACCGTGATAACCATTACCTGGGATGATTTCATCAGAGGAGAGGCGAGACCACAAACAATTTCTATAGGTGCTGCATTATGAAGACTGTAAGTCAATCAGCAATGCCTTCACTAAACAGCACGCCTGCAAAACAATCGGGATTTTCACTGATCGAACTTATGATCGCATCAGTGATCGGGCTAGTGCTGCTCGGTGGTATTGTCACCATATTCACAAGTAATAGCGCATCATCAAAGATGTCGAGTGGGCTGACCAGAATTCAGGACAGCGGCCGCGTCGCGATTGACATTTTGTCATACAATATTCGAATGGCAGGTTATGAAGGATGCCGCGATGAAGCAAAAGAAAATATTGATGTAGTTGCATCTGTCGCACCGACTATAAACTTTCCGGATGAAGCTTTATGGGGCGCCGAAATAAATGGCACCGGTGGCTGGACTACACCCACTCCTCACCCGGATCTGACAAATTTACCATCACTGATTAACCTCAAAGAAAATACTGATGTCTTGTACGTTCAACACGGAAGTGGCAGATCTGTTAATCTGCAAAACGACATGGTGAGCAGCGCTGACGATATTGTACTACCAAGGAATCCCGATCAAATAACAGCAGGCGATCTGGTCATGATTGCGGATTGCGGCATCAGTAATGTATTTCGTGCCACTAATGTTAGCGTCAGTAACTCTGGCGTCACAACAATACAGCACGGCACCGGCAAAAACATACAAGCCAGTCTCAGTGAGGCATTCAGTGGTACTGGCGGCATTGATACTGTTTCTGTAAGAGTAATGAGATTTGAATCAAAAGCCTACTTTGTTGGCGATAGCGGTCGAACCACACCAGATAACCGTACAATATGGTCACTGTTTGAACTGGATACCAGCACAGAAGACGCACCTGCTGACCGGCAACCCATAGAGCTTATAGAAGGCGTGGAAAGCTTTAAGGTATTGTACGGCGTACGACCGGACGACGAAACAGATTCAGACATTCGTTACGTCACTGCTGATAACGTGATTGACTCCGCGCAGATAGTCAGCGTACAACTTGGACTGCTGATTGGAACTGCAGATAATTCAGCTCAGTCCAATGACAGCCAGTCTTATAACATAGCAGGCTGGACTATAGGGCCACCTGGTGAAAACACTGATGATAATCACGATGGTGACAGGCGAATTCGCGCTGCCTTCAACGCCACCGTTCAGATCAGAAACAGATCAATTGATAGAATATAGGTACGGCTCGATGCAACAGCTAAATAATCGCCCGCAAAAAGAACGAGGTGCGACGCTGATCGTAGCGCTCATCATGTTGATACTGCTGTCTCTGATAGGTGTCACCAGCTTAAGGGGTGCCGCAACAGCAGAGAGAATGTCAGCCGCCGATCATCAGAAAAGTGTCACTTTTCAAGCCTCGGAAAGCGCTGCCATTTTAGCACTGCGCGATGAAACCAATATCAGTAAGGCCATTAAGGCCGATGCCCCAACCGCTGCAAACCCCGTTGATATTGGTTCAACCATCACCACAACTCAGGTGACGTTTACACCGGTAGGCATTGGTGCTGTGTTGGGAGCTTCTCTCGGACCGGGCGGTTTTGCCAGCCAGAGAATTATGGTTACATCCAGCGCTCAGTTAACTACCGATACAAACGTTGAGAGCAGCACAGTACATGGCGTAGTTAGACTGGTACCCGGAATCTGAGCCTGAGCTCGAATAACAAAGGCAGAGACCTGCCAGTTATCAGTTCCAGTTTGCGGATTTTGCACCTTTGCTATTTAGAGTGAGATCATCACCCGCTTGTTGTCCGCCCTGAGCCACAGCAATAACTTCGACACAACGTTGCAGAGAGTTACCACAGGCCCTCATTTCGCTGATTGCATACCTGTTACTCTCTGTAGTCAGGGTTGCCGGATAACCCAGATCTGCCAGATCAGTGGTATAAGTAAGGTTCTGGCGATACCACTGTTCTTGTTTCTCCATTACCTGTAACAGCAGAGCAGAAGCTTCAGACCTGCCGGCTTTTTGAAGGTAACTGGTGTATGAGGGATAGCCAATAGCTGCAATAATCCCGATTATGGCCACAACGATCAATATTTCGATCATCGTAAAACCTTTATTCAATTTTTTCATCGGCTTAAAATTCATCTAGTTCTACCCAACCTGTTCGTCTAAATCTTCTGAATACTTCGTCGCTGTTTGACAGTGTGAGTTCATTTAAAGTAAAGACATTCTTGTCAATCAAAACGAAGGGCGCATCACCATTACCCGTGTCGATTATCTGTCCGCCACTCAAAAGACCCTCACCTATGGTAATGAAGTCGCCACCAAAGCTACCCGGTACCGCATTTTCGCCATCCAGTAAACTTTTGATATACAAGCGAGTCTCCCCGATATCAAAATTGCAACTACCATTGTTGAGATTTGATGGCGGAACATAGGAGTTGGCAAAAATAAGATTATTGGTAACCAGTGTTGGCTGAAGTATTTTTTCACCTAACTGAAAAGTTCTGAAAAAGCCATAAAAGACAGAAGTAGTGCTGTTCGGATCAGTGACATTCCGCAAAATATCGTCGTCTGCGGTGATAACACTACGATTATCAAATTCATCAGTTACATATCTATAGTCAATAACTTCGTCACCGTTGTTATCAATGCGGGTTGGAGTATCATGCACAAAGCGATCAATGATTGTGTAAAGTCGATTCGGGTTGGGCTCTTGAAACAGCGGACTGGTACGCATGCCGGAACCGGTAACCAGACTGTAGAACGCGGTACTGAAGTTTGTACCACTGACCACTACATCAAGCGGATTGAAAAATCGCAACGATTGCCCCGCGGGCGACAGCTCGGCAATTTTACCGCCTGCCTCATGAAGATCGTTTGTATTATTCGCTTCATCGCTAAAATCAACGCGCCATACATCACCTGCGACGTCGACGAAAAACATCAAATCAATTGATCCATCTAAATCGATATCAACAGGTACCGGTGTCGAAGGAATACTGTGGTTCATTGGAAGATTCAATGAATGTTGTGCACCGTTACCTACAGACCATACAAGCTCACCGGTTTGCGGATCAACCAGATAGATAGCGTTTCCGTGACTATCTGCCGGTACCGTGAAAGCGTCATAGTCGAGATTTACGTCATCATAAATATCGGGATTATAACCACCTGCAAACATCAAATAATCTTTGGTTTCACAATTATCGGGGCAATTGATACTCACTCCCACCATCAGCGGCTTTGACCAGGTTTGCGCCAGATCAGCAAAGTCGTTTCTGCCGTCACCGTCCTTGTCAAATTCAAGTGGCCCGGAAACCCCGCCGGTAATTTTCCACATGACCGAAAACGGATCGGAAGTTTCAGGGTCGCTCAGGCCATTGGATACATCCAGTCCGTAGACCCGGTTACCGCCACGACGTTCGGTCATATACAGCCAAACGTTATCGGCAAAGAAATCATATCCGTTTTGTTGACCTGGAATTGTGTGCAGCGTGAACGGACCATCTAATCCATAGACGTGATCCTCGGATTCAGCATTTTCGAAGTAGGCTTTTATGTTGTCGAGGTGTTCTTCCGGAATGTACGACCAAAGCTCTTCCCCGGTATCCGGATCAATCGCATGCAGTAATCCCAGATTATTTGCCGAAAAAAGTATCTCTTCAAATGTATCGGATTGATTGATGGTCCGATAACTGGCCACTATCGGGCTGTTGTGAAGTGAGTCTGCAACATAGTGGTTGTTTTGCTCATTCGCACCCTGCGCCGCTGCGAACGACAGTGCCGCATCAGCCGCAGCATCTGCTGCGGCTTGCGCTGCAGCAATTGAAGTTGCCAATGCCGCATCCGCGGCTTGCGTTGCAGCTGTTGCAGCCGTATCAGCTGCAGCAAAATCTACGGCCGCGGCATCTGATGCAGCTACCAGAGCAGCAGCGTTGGCAGCATTTGCTGCAACGGCGGCGTCTGCTGCGGCTAAGGCCGCGGCAGCAGCCAGGGCCGCATCATCTCGTATGGTTTGAGCATCAGTGGCTGCAACTGCCGCAGCATTGGCTAATACTTCAGCATCTGCGGCGGCGGTGGCGGCAGCCTGTGCTGCAGCAGCTGCGGCATCACTGTCTGCAGTTGCCGCTGCAGCTGTCAGCGGGTCAAAGACTTCAACATTACGACCCAACACCCACTTAACCAAAGTATCGCGTTCTGCGTCATCAGCCGCACCCAGACTAACAGCCGGCAGTATGGTATCGAGATCAGGTATATTACCACCAGCATCAACCTCAACCCTGACAGGTACAGTACTATTGAAATCGGTATACAGGTTACGCTCTGTATAAGGTGGCAGCTCATCCGCAAACCCACCTTCGGGTATAGAACCACCATCACTTCCATCCGCCCAAAGGCTTTGGGAAGTCGGTACTATTTGCCCTGCGTCATCTATTAAAGGCAGATCGTTTGCGTCAACAATTTCGGTTCGTGTTATACCGGTTGCAACATCAGTAACTTCATCCAAACGGTACTTTTTAATATTGCCGTTCCATCGAACACTTCTGCTGGACTGGAACTGGGAGTAATACAACTCACCCCGGTGACGACTTTCGTTGAATGAGTTCACTGCAACTGCAGGAGATGCGAACGATGCACCGACACTCTCAATAATCGTCTCAAACGCACTCAAAATTTGCGTCGATGAACTAACATCAAAGTGACGACCAAAACCTCCCGTAAAATCTCCATTCGGTTCTTCGGTATTACCGGATATAGAAGCTAACCACGGTTCACGGAAATTAAAACCAATAGTATGGGTGGTAATATTATTTGTACCATCAACGACATCACTATGATCAGCATCAAATAAATGCTGGCCGATTTCAGCTCCACAAGTACCATCACCAGGATCTTTGATAGATACAGGATCGCAGGTTATTTGAAGATCGGCTTCTACTTCAGCAACATTGTTAAGATGATCTGTAGGCTGTCCATCTGACATTAAGATTATATGGTTTTGCTGGCATTCATGGACTATCGGCGATGGAAAGATACCTGTTGGACCAGCTAACTGACCTCGCATATACTCACGGCCGGCCCACAACGCTGCCTGCGTTCCGGTTCCACCTTTAGGCACCAGGGCATTTGCAGCAAGCAGCAATTCATCTTTTTGAATATCATCAGCACTGCCGACAGGCACTACTAATTCGATATTACTGTTATACTGCATGATACCTGCATTGACTCCGTCCAGGTTATCTATAAGCAGAGCCAGCGCCGCTTGCAGTTTTTCTATTCTGGTTCGATCATCGCAGTTGGGATCGAAGGG
This sequence comes from uncultured Granulosicoccaceae bacterium, assembly GCA_964550655.1. Classification (GTDB taxonomy): domain Bacteria; phylum Pseudomonadota; class Gammaproteobacteria; order Granulosicoccales; family Granulosicoccaceae. The sequence continues at coordinate 6,335 of CAZKAQ010000061.1, read as the reverse complement.
GAGAGACGTCACTTCTGTCGGATCTCTAGTACAAGATCTACTAGCCATAGAAATGGAAGTATCCAGTATAAACAGCACGTTCGCCGGCTGGTTTTCGGAGCTAAAAAACAACTCGGTATCATCAGCACTCACACCAGTGGAAAAGCTCAATATAAAAGCCAACACCAGTGTATTGAATTTAGATCGTGATTCACTGCCACCGGGCCAGTGAGAAAAAAATGAAATCAAGTTCTTCATTGTAACTCCGCCCTATGGCCAGCAATACAAATAACGTTGTCTCTGAGATGACTTTATACTGCCGCGCCCGTCATCCAGTTTTGCAGTGGCGTCAATCTCTCCGGCAAGCACATTGCCATTTCCGATTTCCTCACCAGGACAACCGATATGTTTAATTCGATTACCCTTGATCACCACAGGCTCCAGTATCACATCCGCCGGATCAGTTATGATTTTCGGGTCATTTGCTGTTGTAATAGCGAGCTGCAGGTTCGTACCGTCGCTACCGGTTTGCAGTAAACTGTCAATGATGGGATCGTCTTCGCTTTGTGTGTTTCGGTTTACCGCATTTATTTGAACATTCAACTCGCTCGATGCGGCATAAAATACCTTCTGCCTGAATTGTTCGTTTCTCACCACAGAAGACTGATTCAGTACATCACTTATGGTTCTGATACCCAGCAAGCTGAGTACGAGCAACGCTACCAGTGACACAATAAGAGCCGATCCCGCCTGTTTTGAATACGCTTCTTTCATATTTATAGCAGCTTGTTATTGATGGTTATAGTCGTCGTGTAGACTTTACGAGACACCCTGTCTGTAAATTCCACTTCCGCAGCATCAAGAAGTTGATATTGTCGAGCTTCATTATTTTCTGTACCGGCATTGTTACCATCAGATACCAGCACAGCGAGCTTCACAGAGCGAATTCGATCCCACATAGCAAGTGCATCAATATCTGCCGCACCGTCTTGCGCTACTTCAGATGCATTAACATATCGATCGATCACACCGCTGTCGTCAGTAACACCATAAAGAACCTGTAACTGATCAATGCCGTCAATAAGTGACTCGCCTTCACCCAACCACTGTCTGTCAGCAACGCTGTAACCACGGCAGAAGAGCGATGAATCTACAACGCTGAATACATTGGCAATGCGCTCGCCTTCATCGACTTCATTACCGACACAATCTCTCTGGTTCCAGGGCACCATCTGTACCGCTATCTGATCTGAGCCGTCCGCAGTATTGCTGTTGTAGGTACATGGATTATCCGGATCATTGGGATCTTCACCGTCACAACTACCTATATGGAAAGGCACGTCCGTTCCAACCGGACTATTGCTGCCAGCCTGACGGATAAACTGTGATAAATAGGAAATCGCAAAGGTAGCGTTGGACTCAAGGTTGACATCAACACCCTGCCGCTTAAATAGCTTTGAAGAGGTAGACAAGTACTGCACCACCATCAGACTGATAAACAAGCCGATGACAATGCTGATCATTAATTCAATAAGATTAAGACCACGCTGACCTGAGAATAAGCTTTGCCTCATGGCGCAAACCTCAAGGTCATTGTATCCCGGCCCGCATCGGCAGCCGATATATCATCATCAAAAGATCTGGCAAACCAGCTGCTTTCAACAAAAAGCTCTGCACCCAGTTCGTCACAGGTGATAGTGGCTGCCATACCACCACCAGCGTCAGGACGCTCACAGCCTATAGTCACCTGCCAGTCAGAGACCTGCCTGTCATAGCTCCCGTCACCTACGCAAAACGCATCATGCAATTCAAATACAGCCATTTCAGCTGCAGTGCAAGCTATTGCACTATCAGCGCATTCTTTAGGCGCAGGAGGATCACAGAATAGACCAGTATCACTGTAGGTTCCAAGATACAAAGCCGGCGCTATACCACTGCTTCTGATTTTGTCAGCAACATTTTGAGACTGAGCAATTACGTAGCTGCGCTGTGTGGAGTCCATGGTAAGACTCATTGTTCGCAATTGCAGCTGCGCCATACTAATAACGCCAAGTGCAAACACTACCAGTGCGATCAGAACTTCTACGAGTCCCACGCCGAGTTGAACATGAGCAGACATCAAACGATTATTGAGAACAGCTTTCATCTTCGAGCGGTCCCTCTGTAATTTTACCAACACGATTGACAGAGATAAGTCTGCCATTTGTGTTATCTGTAGCTGATGAACAAATACCGATAGTAAATGCAGCCTGCACCCAACCACGCGGATTAAAAGTAATAGTTTCTTCGTCAAAGCTTGCATCGACGGAAAGATTGCCTCTGCCCGCGGAAATTTTTATTTCCTCGTCGTCGCCTGTGGCCACAACTTCAGTCACAGCGAGCTGACCACCCCAGTCCGTATCAAGCCGGGCGACTGTTACCAGTGTGCCGCGCGCGCGCGATTCGCTGCGCGCGAGCTTGAGCAAAGATGTTATTCGATACGACTCCGACAGCAGTGCCTTCCTGCTGATCAACGAGCCATATTGAGGCACAGCCAGGCCGGCGATAATGCCGACGATGACAATCACAATCATCAGCTCGATCAGGGTGACACCGCTGTTTTTATTGGCTGTTGAAAATTTCATGGACAGCTTGGAGTAGCTCCAAATTTGACGGATACAAGCGACCTGTATCCGCAAATGCCGCGCCAATCATTTGTGAGCAAATCGGCGTTATTGTCGGATCGATCGCACTAAATATTCAGACACAGCAGCCGATTACCACTGCATACATTTAGCAAACAGCACCACTTTCATTATTTGGAGTACAACGTGCAGAATCGACAAAAAGGCTTCACGCTGATAGAACTGTTGATCGTAATTGCGATAGTCGGCATTCTGGGGGCCATTGCAGTGCCTCAATACGGCAAGTTTCTTACCGATTCCCGCAGGACCGACGGACAGGTATCGCTACGTGCTGCAGCCCAGGAGATTGAGCGTTGTCGCACCAGAACATTCAGCTACGATGACGCCACTTGCGCAGCTGTCGGGGGCCCGTCAGACGACGGCCTCTACACGATCACACTGGACGCATCAACGCCAACAACATTTACGCTAACGGCTACGGCGGTGGCCGGCGGTGCACAGGCCTCCGATACTGACTGCAGCACGATGTCAATTGACCAGGCGGGAACAACCACTCCTGCAATATGCTGGAGGTAGTACGCAAAAAAAACGGCCAACAAGTGCGGCCGTTTTTAGTTTAAATCAGACCGGAATAAAAACTAAGCAGGCACAACTTCCTCGGCCTGCGGGCCTTTCTGACCTTCTGTTTCTACAAAAGACACGCTCTGGCCTTCCACCAGTGTGCGGCGCCCTTCGCCAATAATTGAGCGAAAATGGACGAATAAATCACTACCGCTTTCCCTTGAGATAAAGCCATAGCCTTTCTCATCGTTGAACCACTTGACGGTTCCTTGTTGCTTCTCAGACATTGTGAATCAGATCTCTATGTAACACGCGCTACTATAAGCACTTCTCAACCAACTGCCGGTTTACAGCAGCCACGAACGCCGGCCTGGAGATACCCGGGTTTGAAGTTCAGGGCAGCGGGCGCTTTGAAACACGGACTACACAATCACTGAAAACCCACGCTTATATCCACGCGGCTTCATTATTATAAGATCTGATCACAGAAAAACAATAAAAAAACAATCGCTTAGCGTCATATCGAATCACAGGGATGGCACAGATAGCTCGTTTGTTTTGTCACAGATCTGACAACGGCAATCATTTTTATCGTAAATTCGTCATCAGACTGATATGGTTCGGTCTATGACCAACCCTGACTCTCCTATCGAGATAGGTTTTCTGCTCACACCGGAACTCGCCATGCTGGCCTTCGGATCAGCTGTCGAGCCCTACCGTGCGGCTAATGTAACCTCTGGAAAAGAGCTGTATCGCTGGACATTTCTGTCAGACGACGGCAAGCCGATCACCGCCGGCAATGGCATAACCTTGACGCCGGATCAAAAACCCGACATCCGCGATCGATTTGATCGTATTTTTGTTTGCGGTGGTGTTGCCACACAACTGCACAAACCGGAGAACTCAATACGCTGGCTGCAGCAACAGGCGCAAAACGGCACCTGCATCGGCAGCGTAAGTACCGGTGCATGGTTACTGGCTCACGCTAACTTACTGCAAGGCAACCGCTGCACCATCCACTGGCAAAGCATTGATGCCTTTAAGGAAGCCTTCCCCGACATCAAGGCAGATCCCTTCGTCTATGTTATAGATAACAACCGGTGCACCTGCTGCGGTGGTACGGGTGCCTTCGACATGATGGTGCATTTGATCGCTGAAGATTATGGTGACGACGTAGTAACCAATGTATGCAACTGGTTATTTCATGATCGAGTCCGTATGGCAACCGACGTGCAAGGTGTTGCACATCAAACCGCACTGGCCAGAAAATCACCCAAACTTGCGGCAGCATTCAGAGTAATGTCAAATCATATTGAAGACCGCTTAACGCCGGGTGAAATTGCAGCACAAATAGGTGTGTCGCAGAGACAACTCGAACGACTGTTTCAGCGACATATGCAATGTACACCACAACAAAAATACATGGACTTGCGATTGCAACATGCCAAACGACTATTGATGGAAACCAGTTTACCCATTCTGGATATATCGATCGCTGCAGGCTTTACCAGTCAGTCACACTTCACCAAATGTTATCGTGAACGATTCCATCGTACACCACGATCGGAAAGAGTTGGTCACTCAGATTCATCGATGGCCAGCTCCTGACACCATTGCATTTTAGATTTTAACAACTCTGTTTTTCGTTGTCGACTTGCCGCCACCTGCGCCGAGTTCCTGTAGCTGTCGCGCACGACTAACGAGACTTCCACGTCCTGTAACCAGTTTACGGCGTGCGTTGTCGCAACTTTGCAATGCAGTGTCAAGCGCTGTGGAAATATTATCCAGCTCCAATACAAACCCGTTGAAGCGATCGACAAGCTCACCTGCTCTTTTTGCAATAAGCCTCGAATTTTTGTTCTGCAGTTCGCTGTGCCAAACGTTTTGTATGGTTCTACAGGTAACCATCAATGATGACGGGCCGACTAAAACGACATCATTATCATAAGCTGTTTTATACAATAGCTCATCAAACTCAAGCGCCGACTGCAGGGCCGCTTCCACAGGAATAAACATCAACACAAAATCAAGCGAATTCACACCTTCAAGTGATTCGTATTTCTTAGCGCTCAATCCGTCAATATGTTTTTTTATCGACTTAACATGCTCACGCATCAAACGCTTTTTTGAGTCTGGATCACAGCTGTCGTGGAGTGATTTCTCGTAAAATTTAATAGAGACCTTGGAATCTATAATAATTGATTTACCGCCTGGCAGATGCAGTACTGCATCGGGTCGAAGACGCGCGCCATTAGAACTCTGCAACGACACTTCACGATCATACTCACGCCCTTTTGTAAGCCCGGCACGTTCCAGAACACGCTCCAGTATCAACTCGCCCCAACTGCCAAGTGTTTTGTTGTTACCGCGCAGTGCATTACTCAGATTAATTGCATCTGAGCTTATTCTTTCATTTAATGTTTTAAGCTGATTGATTTCCGCCTTCAACTGGTAGCGGTCTTTCTGTTCCTTATCATAGACCTCTTCAACACGTTGCCTGAACTCACCAATTTGTTCACGCAGCGGTGTCAGCAGATGTTGCAGTTGAGTTTCGGTCTGTGCAGTCATACGATGACTGTTATCGGCAAACACTCTGGCAGAGATTGCCTCTATTTGCCCTTTCAACTCCTGATTACGTTTTTCAAGCAGCTCAACCTGCTGCCGACCGGCCGCTTGTTGCTGCTGCAAGCGTGCCCTTGCGGTATCAATGGCACTGCGAAGGGAAAATTTTTCCGCTACCATCTGCTGTACTTCCTGCTGACAGATTGAAAGCTCTGCCTCAACAAGATGTAGCCGATCAAATCGTTCGCTGGCAAGCGCAAGCGCCTTTGCCTCACACACTTCAGAACGGTGCAAAGAAACTCTGGCATACCCGCCACGCAGTGCCCAGCCCATCCACAAGCCGGCCAGCGCGGATAAAAGAAACCACAGATTTACCGTACTCATTGAGCTGCCTGTATTTACCAAATATTGTGGTTAGAGAAAAAACGACACACCATATACGGTAAAAGTAGACCACAGTGACGATATTGCCAGTGGTTATCAGCGGAAAATTCGCGGACGCTGCCCGGCATACGCGCAGAGTAAAACGGAAAGCACTGCCACAGTCACCTGCCTGGGATACAATTGCACGGGACACAATGACCGCGATAACTTAGCCCGGACTATTCA